>CAJWOS010000040.1 GCA_913044235.1 uncultured Pseudomonadota bacterium | reverse complement strand
CAAAGTGGGGGTCTACATCTGCTACGACCGCCACTTCCCCGAAGGGTGGCGTGCACTCGGCTTGAACGGTGCCGACATCGTGTTCAACCCCAGTGCCACCGTGGCCGGACTGTCCGAGTACCTGTGGAAGCTCGAGCAGCCCGCAGCGGCCGTGGCCAACACGTACTTTGTGGGCGCGATCAACCGTGTCGGGTCCGAAGCACCGTGGGGAATCGGCGAGTTTTACGGCCAGTCCTACTTCGTCAACCCGCGCGGCCAGTTTGAGGCGATGGCATCACGAGACCAAGACGAGCTCGTGGTGGCCGACCTCGACTTCGAGATGATCGATGAAGTGCGCAAGGTGTGGCAGTTCTACCGGGACCGCCGGCCCGATGCCTATGACGACATCACCAACCCGTCGCCGCACTGAGTCCATCGCGCAGGAGTTTTGCCATGTCACATGTCTTGATTCGGGGCGGGACGGTCGTCACCGCCGACGGCGAGTACCGAAGCGACGTCCTGATTGCAGGCGAGACCATCGCCTCCATCGGTACCAACCTCGACGCCCCCGCTGGTGCGCGCATCATCGATGCCGGTGGGGCGTATGTGATGCCCGGTGGCATCGATCCCCACACCCACATGGAGCTGCCCTTCATGGGCACCACCGCTTCCGAGGACTTCTTCACGGGAACCTCTGCGGCGGCCGCCGGTGGCACCACCATGTGCATCGACTTTGTGATTCCCAATCCGCAGCAGCCGATCATGGAAGCCTACCGCGACTGGCGTGGATGGGCCGAAAAGGCTGCCTGCGACTACTCTTTTCATGTGGCCATCACGTGGTGGGATGAGACCGTCCGCCGCGACATGGGCGAGCTCGTGGACAAGTGGGGGGTGAACTCCTTCAAGCACTTCATGGCCTACAAGAACGCCATCATGTGCGACGATGAGACCCTCGTGAACAGCTTCAAGCGCTGTCGAGAACTCGGTGCGCTGGCCACCCTGCACGCCGAGAACGGTGAGCTTGTGTACGTGCTCCAGCAAGACATCTTTGACAAGGGCATCCACGGTCCCGAAGGTCATCCGCTGTCGCGACCTCCCGAGGTGGAGGGCGAGGCGGCCAACCGAGCCATTCGCATCGCAGAAGTGCTGGGTGTGCCGGTGTACCTGGTGCACACGTCGTGCATCGACTCGCTCGAAGCGGTCACGCGTGCGCGGCTGGAGGGCCAGCAGGTCTTTGCTGAGGTACTCGCACAGCATCTGGTCATCGACGACTCGGTCTATCGCCATCCCGACTGGCGACATGCCGCCCACTACGTGATGAGCCCGCCGTTTCGGGCAAAAGAGCACCAAGCCGCTCTGTGGCAGGGGCTCCAGTCTGGAATGTTGCAGACCACCGCGACCGACCACTGCTGCTTCTGCACGCCGCAGAAGGAAATGGGCAAGGATGACTTCCGCAAGATCCCGAACGGAACGGGCGGGATCGAAGACCGGATGGGTGTCTTGTGGCACCACGGGGTGCGCACCGGCAAGCTCACGCCGTCGCAGTTCGTGGCGGTCACATCCACCAACACGGCGCGAATCTTCAACATCCACCCGAAGAAGGGCGCGCTGGTGCCCGGCGCCGACGCCGACATCGTGGTGTGGGATCCCAACAAGACCCGCACCATCTCGGCCGAGACCCATCACCAGAACATCGACTTCAACATCTATGAAGGCATGGAGATCACGGGCAACGCCGCTGTGACCTTGTCTCGGGGTCGGGTGGTCTGGGAGAACGACCAGCTCAAGACAGAGCGCGGCACGGGCAAGTACGTCAAGCGTCCGCCTTTCGCGCCCTACTGGGCAGCCCAGAACAAGCGCAACGCACTGGCTGAGCCCACCAAGGTGGAGCGCTGAGCCAGAGCGTGTTCTTCGAGCGGTCGGGCGGGGGCCCGGCTGCTTTTTCATGACAGGAGTCGCCGCCGATGTCCGACGTATCTGTACCCCTTCAGCCGGCCTCTCCCGACGCCGACCTCATCAACGATGACATCCGCCCGGCCAATGCCGAAGAGCGGCACTGGTCCGTCGGCAACATGGCGAGCCTGTGGATCGGCATGGTCGTGTGCGTGCCCACCTACACTCTGGCCGGCGGCCTGGTGAGCGAGGGCATGAACTGGTGGCAGGCCGTGCTCACCATCATGTTGGGCAACCTCATTGTGCTCGTGCCCATGGTGCTTAATGGCCATGCCGGCACCAAGTACGGCGTGCCCTTCCCGGTGCTGGCGCGTGCGAGCTTTGGCATCCAGGGGGCGCACATCCCGTCGCTGCTGCGGGCACTCGTGGCGTGTGGCTGGTTTGGCATCCAGACCTGGTTCGGTGGCTTCGCCATCTACCAGCTCCTCAATGCACTCACCGGTGATGCGTTGGTGGGCGAGGCGTTGCCTGTGCTTGGCATCAGCTTCGCGGAGTTCGCTTGCTTCATCCTGTTTTGGGTGATGCAGATTGCGATCATCTACCGGGGTGTTGAGTCCATCCGCATTCTCGAGACGCTGGCTGCGCCCTTCCTCATCGCCATCGGATTCGCGCTGCTGGCGTGGGCCTACTTTGCCGCAGGCGGCTTCCAGACGATGCTCGAGATGCCCTCGGCCTTCGACCCGGGTGGTGAGCGCGAAGGGGAGTTCATGAGCGTCTTCGTGCCCTCCCTCACCGCCATGGTGGGATTTTGGGCCACGTTGTCGCTCAACATTCCCGACTTCACGCGGTACGCGAAGTCGCAGCGCGACCAGATTCTCGGGCAGGCCATCGGTCTTCCCACCACCATGACCCTGTTCGCCTTCATCTCGGTCGCGGTCACCTCCGCCACCACCGTGATCTTCAAGGACCCCACCACCGGTGCGCTCCATGAGCCCGTCTGGGATCCCACGGTTCTCGCGGGCATGATCGGCGGCGGTGGCACCGTGATTATTTCGCTGCTGGCGCTGGCTGTGGCTACCTTGTCCACCAACATCGCAGCCAACGTGGTCTCGCCCGCCAATGCGCTCATCAACCTCTCGCCGCAGCGGTTCACCTTCCAGATGGGCGGCTACATCACGGCGGGTATCGGCTTCGCCATCCTGCCCTGGAAGCTCATCGCCAGCACGGGCGGCTACATCTTCACGTGGCTCGTGGGCTACTCGGCACTGCTGGGACCCATCGTGGGCATCCTGCTTGCCGACTACTTCCTGCTGCGCCGCACCGAGCTCGACGTCGACGGCCTGTTCAAGCACAAGGGGCCGTATACCTACAAGGGCGGCTTCAACCCCGCTGCCCTCATCGCCTTCGTGCTCGCTGTGATCCCCAACGTGCCCGGATTCCTTCACCAAGCTGGTGCCTTTGGCGACGGTGCGGTTCCGGGCGTCTTCGACACCATCTACACCTACGCCTGGTTTGTGGGCTTTTTCATCGCCGGGGGGCTGTACCTCGTGCTCATGAAGTCCATGAACGGTTCATCCTCGGAGTCCTGAATGAATGCACCCCAAGTTCCCGCATGGGCCGCCAGCACCTACGACTTTGCGTCTTGGACCGACGCGACCAACCTGATTGGAGGCACCTGGCAGCTCCCGCTTGAGTCGCACGGCTCTCTAGGTGTGATCAACCCGCGGCACGGCAAGGCCATCGCCCAGGTTCACATGGCAGGTGCTGCCGACGTGGACGCCGCGGTGAAGGCTGCAAAGGCCGCGCAGCCGGCCTGGGCCGACCTCCCCATTCGGGAGCGGGCAGCGGTCTTTTACAAGCTTCGTGAGCTGATGGAGCGCGACGTCGAGCGCCTGTCGTGGTTGGTGAGCCACGAAAATGGCAAGACCTACGCCGAGGCCAAGGCCGAAGTGCTCAAGTCCATCGAGTGTGTGGAATTTGGCTGTTCTCTACCCAACCTGGCTGCGGGCAGCGAGCTGCAGGTGTCGCGCGGCGTGACCTGCCGCCTCGAATACGCGCCCGTGGGCGTGGTGGCCGGCGTGTCACCCTTCAACTTCCCCCTCATGGTGCCCTTGTGGATGCTTCCCCAGGCCATCGTGGGCGGCAATGCCTTCATCCTGAAGCCATCCGAGCAAACGCCGCTGTCGATGATTGCGCTCGGCGAGCTCTTCCGCGAAGCGGGCCTTCCCGACGGCATCTTCAACGTGGTGCAAGGCGGTCGCGAGGCGGTGGAAGCTCTGTGTGACCATCCTGGCATCGGTGCTTTTGGCTTTGTGGGCTCCACCCGTGTGGCCAAGCTGGTCTACGGTCGCTCTGCGATGGCGGGCAAGCGCTCGCTGTGCCTGGGGGGCGCGAAGAACCACCTCATCGTGGTGCCCGACGCCGACCTCGAAGTGGCCGCTGGCAACATCGTGGCGAGCTTTACGGGCTGTGCCGGACAGCGCTGCATGGCGGCGGCCAACCTGCTGGCCGTGGGCGATGTCGAGCACATCCTCGACGAGATCAAGAAACGAGCGGCCGCACTCACGCTGGGCGAAGACCTGGGTGCCATCAACAGCGCCGAGAGCATCACGCGGATTCGTGGCTACATTGATGGAGCGGTGAGCGATGGTGCCACGCTTGCGGTCGACGGCCGTGGCAGCAAGGTCAACGACTCCGGCTACTGGCTCGGTCCCACCATCATCGACGGTGTCACCAAGGAACAGGTGGCTGCGCGGGAAGAGATCTTCGGCCCCGTGCTCTCCATCATCCGGGTGAAGGACCTCTCCGAGGCCCTCGCCATCGAAAATGGCAACCCTTACGGCAACGCCAGCGCGGTCTACACCACATCGGGCGAGGTGGCCCGCAAGGTCATGGGCAATGCCGAGGCGGGCATGTGTGGCGTCAACGTGGGTGTTCCGGTGCCCCGTGAGCCGTTCGGCTTTGGTGGCTGGAACGACTCGAAGTTCGGCGCCGGAAACATCACGGGCTGGGACGGCTTCCGCTTCTGGACCCGGGTGCGCAAGGTCACCACCAAGTGGGCCCTGCAGGCCGACCAGAACTGGATGAACTGAGGTGGCGGTGGTGGGGAGCCAGGCGCGTGGGCGCATGCCCGGCGACCGGTTCCCTACCCGCGCATCCCTGGCGCCGCGAGCGGTCCATGTGTGCGTCGGACCGGGATGATTTTTGGGGTACACTCTTTCCTTGACCCTGGATTTTTAGGAGTCTGCGATGGCTGGAAACACGAACGGCGGACCATCTGCCGAAACCCAGCAGATGATCGACACCTGCATGCGGCACTCGCTCTATTCGTGGAGCGCCCGTGGCAAGGTGAAGCCCATGCCCATCGTGCGGGCGAAGGGGATTCACCTGTATGGCCCCGATGGCGAGAAGTGGATCGACTTCAACAGCCAGCTGATGAGCGTGAACATCGGCCACAGCCACCCCAAGGTGGTGCAGGCCATCAAAGATGCCGCCGACGGCCTGATCTACGCCTTTCCAGGGAGCGCCACGCCATCGCGGGCGAAGCTCTCTGCCAAGCTGGCCAGCCTGCTCCCCGAGCCTATGAACACGCTGTTCTACACCCTCGGTGGGGCCGAAGCGAACGAAAACGCCATCAAGCTCGCCCGGCTCTATACCGGTCGCTTCAAGGTCCTGAGCCGCTACCGCAGCTACCACGGCGCCACCAACGCCTGCATGCAACTCACCGGCGATCCGCGGCGTCTGGCCAACGAGCCCGGCAGCCCCGGGTTCGTGAAGGTGATGGACCCGTGGCCCTACACCTGGAAGTGGGGCGATGACGACGCCGAGATCGTGAAGAACAACCTCACGTACTTGGAAGAGGTGATTCACTACGAAGGCCCCGACAAGATCGCGGCCATGTTCATCGAGACAGTCACGGGCACCAACGGCATCCTGCCACCGCCCAAGGGCTATCTGAAGGCGCTGCGAGCCCTGCTCGACAAGTACGGCATCCTGCTCGTATGCGACGAAGTGATGGCCGGCTGGGGCCGCACCGGCAAGCTCTTCGCTTTCGAGCACGGCGACATCGTGCCCGACATCGTGTGCATGGCCAAGGGGCTCACCAGCTCCTACGTACCGCTCGGTGCCGTAGGGATGAAGGACGAGATTGCCGAACACTTCGATGAAAACGTGTTCTGGGGCGGACTCACCTACAACGCACATCCCTTTGCATGCAACGTTGCGCTGGCCACCATCGAGGTCCTGCTCGAAGAGGGAATGGTCGAGAACGCGGCTCGGCTGGGCTCGGTGATGCGCGAAGAGATGCAGGGCTTGAAGGACCGCCACCGCTGTGTGCGCAGCTTCCGCAACATTGGCCTCTTCGGAATGGTGGACCTGCAGCGCGACACCGCAGGCACCCCGATGGCGCCCTACAATGGCACTCACCCCGCCATGGGCACCCTGAACACCTTCCTGCGGGAGAACGGTCTCTTCACCTTCATGCGCTGGGGCAGCTTCATGTGCAACCCACCGCTGTGCATCACCGAGGAGCAGCTGCGCGAGTCGTTTGCCATCATCGACCGCGGGCTCGACCTGGTGGATGAGGTGGTCACCGACGGCTGAGGGCGACCACCCAGTCTCTCGGCGTTGAGGACTTCCCGACGAAGCACGTTGCTGCGCGACCGGTATCGGGTCGCGCTCCGACCGCCAGTCCCACGATGATGGACGCTGGGGCCGACGCACCCCTGGGGCGATGATCGCGGGGGCACGAAGCTGGGTCTGGTGGGCCCCCAGGGGGAGGGGCTCGAGGCCTCTTGTGCGACATGGTGCATGACGGCCCCTTCGGGCCTATACAGCGGGCAGGTTCCGCGCGTTGACGTTGGCCAGGAGAGGGAGCTGGCGGTCTTTTTCGGAGAGGGTGGCGTGATCTCCCGGCCAGGGCAGGGCGAGGGCGGGGTCGCGCCAGCAGATGCCCCGCTCCAGCGATGGGCGGTAGCGATCCGACATCAGATACAGCACGTCGCAGTCTTCCAGGGCCATGAACCCGTGTGCAAAACCTGCGGGAATATACATCTGCAGACGATTTTCGGATGACAGCTCAGTGCTTGTCCAGCGGCCGAAGGTGGGGGAGCCCGTACGCAGGTCGAGGGCCACGTCGAGGATGCGGCCACGCACCACCCAGACCAGCTTCGCCTGTCCGTCGCCGAGCTGGTAGTGCATGCCGCGCACCACGCCGGCCACGGAGTGAGAGTGGTTGCTCTGCACAAAGGTGTGCGGAATGCCCGCGCGGGCATAGCGCTCCTGGGACCAGGTCTCGCACAACCATCCGCGGTCGTCACTGAATACCTTCGGCTCGAGGATCTTCACCTCGGGAATGTCGGTCGGACGGACCTGCACGGCGCACCTCGGGAGACCGCTGAACAGGCCAGGGTGGCCCGCTCAGACCTGGGCGACCTATCCCGCTGCACGGAGCCTGACCGCTGCGGCGCGAGCCGTCATCTTCCGTCTCCAAGGCGACGCTTGGGGGCTGCGGTCGGTTAGGGTTGACAGGTCGACCGTATCCTTGAGGTGATGAATGCACTCTGGACGTCTTTGGGTGGGTGCGTTTGGTCTCTTCTGCAGCCCGGCCCTGGCGGGAACCCCGGTGCCCGATAGGCCCACCCGCTCTCGGAGTGGTCGCTTGGTTTCGGCTGGCTCGCTCGAAGCCGAGGTGGGGGGCGGATGGAGCGGAGACGCCGCCGCGATACCGCTTCGAGTGAAGGGAAGCAACGGCCGGGTGGAGCCACGGGTGTCGCTCGATCTGGGCGCAGTGGGAGACGGCCCGCCGGGGCTCGAAGTGGGCACCAAGCTGGGTGTATTGCAGGATCGGACCGTGCAGGTGGCAGGGCAGGTGCACTCCGCCATTCCCCTCGACGGCGACATCTGGACCGGCGAGGTGGGCGGGCTCGTGTCTCTCTCGAAGGGTGGGCTCGAGGTGCGCACCGATGTGGCCCTCGCACTCGAAGGCGGGGGTGGACTCACCACGGCCGGCGTGCCGCTGTCGGCCCTTGTGGGTTGGGGTTCCAGCGCCCGCTGGGCCGGTTTTGTGGATGCGGGGGTCACCATGTTCGGGGGCGGTGTCTCTACCGCGCCGCTCGTGATGGGTGGTGCGCGCTGGACTCCCACCGACCGCCTGCATGCCGATGCGGCCTTTGGCTGGGATGCAGAGTATGGCGAGCCGCACGCAGCAGTCGGCATCATCTCGAACTTCGGTCGCATGCGTCGTTGAGCGGTGCGCCATGCGCTGGGCGCAACGCGATACGTCTCGTCGCCATCCACCGAGGTTCTTCATGCGTCGCAACCTGGCCCCCATCCTGATCGGCGGTGTGCCGCGCAGTGGCACGACGCTCTTCCGCGCCATGCTGGATGCGCACCCCCACATCCACTGTGGGCCGGAGCGCAAGCTGCTCGCTCCGCTGGTGCGCAGCCAGCGCCAGTGGTGGCAGGTATTCGGGCCTTCGCTCGAAGGGGCCAACATCACCCGCGACACCATGGATGCGGCTGCGGGCGCGTATCTCCGCACCTTGCTGCAGCGCAGCGCGAAGCCCGGTCTCCGTCCGGCCGAGAAGACCCCCAACCTCTTGCTGTTTGCGAGTGACCTTGGCCGGATGCTGCCCGAAGCTCGGTTCATTCACGTGGTACGCGACGGTCGGGCGGTCGCTGCGTCGTTGGTTCGTCAGGAGTGGGTCGATCCGAAAAATGGTCAGAAGGTCCCCTACACGGAGAATCTCCAATCAGCGATCCGGTATTGGGGCCAGTACCAGCTCGAGGCGTCTGCCCAGCTCCGCACCATGCCCGGTCGCTGTACGGAAGTGCGCTACGAAAACCTCGTTCGTCAGCCCGAGATCGAGATGAAGCGCATCTTGACGTTCCTCGAGGAGCCCTGGTCGCCCTCGGTTCTCGAACACCATCGCGCCGGAACTGCCCTGCCGAACACCGAAGCGAGCAGCCGGGCTGTCGCGGAGCCACTGCATGACCGGGCGACCACTGCCTGGATGCAGCGGGTCACGGCGCACGAGCTTGCAGAGATGGAAGCCATTGCGGGGCCCGTGTTGCGGGCGCTGGGCTACCCGGAAGTGCAGCGAGACGAATCGTTGCGGTGATGGTGCTGTGGAGCCCCCTCACCAGTGCTGCTTGCTCAAGGGTGTGGTCCGGCGTGCAGTGACGCGGATTTCAAGGCAGCGCCTCTGCGAGTCTGGGCGGTAGAGCGCTGGCCTCGACGGCCACGGCCCCACGATCGACCACCACGCGAACTGAGCCCCGGGTGCCCATGGCGCCCCTGCGTCCAGGAGTGCCATCTGCGCCGGGCGCGCCATCACTTCCTCGGGTGCAGGTGTCGGTCTCGCCCGCCACGATGGCTGTCGTCTCGACGCCGCTGCCTCCAGTCCCGGCACGTCCCCCATCGCCGCCTCGGCCGCCCATACCGCTCTCACCTGGCTCGGAAGACAGATCGAAGGCGCGTGCGGTGCCGGAGTGATCCACGCGCAGCAGGATGCGTCCGCCTGTTCCCCCGGCCCCTCCGGAGCCGCCCATGCCACCGGTACCGCCGAGTCCGCCCACGCCACCGATGCAGGTACTGCTGCCGATTCCACCCGTACCGCCCGTGCCGCCTTCTCCGCCTGCGCCCCCGGCGCCGCCTTGGGATGTGATGTGAAGCGGACCGTCGTCGGGTCGCAGCACATGGACCGAGCGGCCGCTGGGGCCGTCGAGAACGTACACCACTACAGGGTGCTTCCGGTCGAGTGTGGTGGTGGTCCAGGCGGTGATGCGCAGGGTGGGACCGCGCCCCCCAGCCTCGCCCGCTTCGCCGGCTTCACCCTCGCCGCCTTGCATCCCGCGAGCGCTGCCATCGGCTGCGGCTGCAGCTTGACCGGCGGCTCCAGGGCGTCCGCTGCGACCGGCCCGTCCAGCATCTCCGATCAAGTGCACTGGTTCGTGTGTGAGCCACGGCTTGAGTGGGGCCAAGAGGTCGGGAAGAAAGCGCACCATCACTGCGGTATCGGGTCGATCCTGGTAGGAGAACTCCGCCGCAAATTCGTGTCCAACGATGGCTCGAAGGTTGCTAGACCATCGGATGTCGCGGGCGTTTGGGTTCCAGGTGCCGAAGGTGGTGCGGACGCGCAGTCGCTCGACAGGGAGCGAGAGCTGCGCCCCAGGCGTGGTGGTGAAGGTGCGCCCCTCCTTGGTGGTGGCGGAGACGGTGACGGGCGTGGAGGCACCAGGCGCCAGCGTGCCCCGAGGGGAGCTCGCCGATGGCTGCACAGTCGCCGTGAGGTGGGCGATGGCTTTGGGGTGCGGGCCGTCGATGCGTTCCCAGTCGCGCACGAAGGCCATCGCGACAGGCTCGAGCGTGGTGTCCTGGATGGCGACGGTGGCCCGGTAAGGCGTTTCGGCACGGGTGCGGGCTGCGAACAGGCGCCCGCTTCCCCGATCCTGCAACCCGTCGACGGTGAGCTCGATGCGGTCCCACGGGAGGCGCACAAGAGTGTCGGCGGTGCTGTGGGTGCGACCGTCCAGATCATCGATCTCAACGTGCAAGCGAGCCACGCTGCCAGGAAGGAGCCACTTTTCGTCGAGCAGTTCTTTGCCCTTGGCGTAGACCCGCACGGCGCTGATCTCCTCGGGTGGCGGTCCATGAACGGCCCGCCAGTCGAGTGCCAGGGTCTCGCGGTCGCGAGCGCCTCGCGTTCGTGTGGAGCGCACCTGCACCCCGAGTGCGCCGGTCTTCAAGTCCTCCACGCTCCTTGCGTGGGCAGGATCCACAATGATGACCGCTCGCGAAGGGTCCCAGGAACCGCCATCAACCTCCACCCGAAGCTTGCGCCAGATGTGGCCCGGTCGGGCCCCCGTGGTGGTGCGCACGTTGCCGCGTCCGTCGGTCAGGCGCACGGACAGTGGAATCTCGCTGTCCGGAATGGCTTCACCGGCCCGCGCCTCTCCGGCATCCAAGAAGATCTCGATGCTCTGGACATCTTTGTGTCGGAAGATCCCGGCTGTGGCCGGCGATGGCCCGGCGAGACCCAGGAGTGCGGCGAGAGAAAACAGAGTCACGGATTCCGAAGCTCGTGTGCGGTCAGGGGGCGAAGCCAGGTACCGGCCCCGAAGCGAAGTCGATCTTGTGGCTCCAGGAGGACTTCACCGGCCCCCACGGTGCGCTCGAGCCCGCTGCGCTCCACAACACCGCGCTTGCGAAGCTCCATCCGTCCCGCGCCAAGCCACACGAAATGTTGGCGTGAGAGACGGCGGTCGATCAGACCGGTGCTGCCGTACAGACCGTTATCGGGGCCCTCTTCGGGTGCTGCACGGCCGATGGTTTCGCCGGCCTTCGGCGTGATGCGGCGCCCGTCTTCGGGACCACCCACCACCTCGAGCCCGAGAATGGCCCCGCCGAAGGGGACGTCCGCGCCGCCGGGCATGCGTTCGAGCTGCAGTGTGGCTGCGAGGCCGCCCTTCGAGAAAAGGCGGGAGAGCAAGGTCTCCAGGTCGATGGTGTACCCGGGACCCTGACTGGCGCGCTGCATCCGTGGGGTGAAGTGCATCGCGGCATCGGGGAGGTCGACCGGAGACAGCTCCGGCAAGGCGAAGCGGGCGCGGTGGGAAGCGAGCCTTGTACTCACCCAGAGGGTGACCGGACCGCTGGCGGCGCGCTCGCGGGCCATCGCATCGATGAGGTGCTCTACGCCAATGTGGTTGTGGTGCAGTGCAACAGCGATGTCTTCCATACGGCCGCAGAGGTTGGTGAGGCGGCGGTCGGGCCTGTCGCTCGTGCTGGGCCACCATACGGGGAGCGCGCCGGAGTCGTCTGTGTCACCGCGTGTATAGATTGTGGAGACGGGGCTGGCCCGGCTGACCGTGCCCTCCACCAGGCGCAGGCTGCCACCGTACTTGGACTCCAGGATTGTGGAGTTGCGCGGGTCGTCGCCGAGCTTCTTTCGTAATCTTCGGATGCAATTGGAAATGGCCCGCGTTTCGGTGTTCGACCGGTAGCCCCAGACATCACGCAGCAGGACTTCCTTGGACACGAATTCACCCGCCCGGACTCCGAGGAAGCACAACAACTCGGTCTCACGCTGGGTCAGGGCCACCAGCTCGCCGTTGCGGTGGGCTTCACGGTTGCGGACATCGATCCGCCACCCTTCTGGGAGCTCGAGAGAGAGGATGTCTTCCACGCATTCTCCTGCAGTCTCTTCGGCGTGTGCGGTGCGGCACGAAGCGAAAAGGACCGGATGCAGAGGGGGACGGCGGCGCAAACCACCAGGAAGGTGCACTGTAGCGGAAGCGGGCCGCCAGAATCGGTCGTGCGGCGGAGACGAACGAAGGCTCCGCATCTTCAATGAATGCCAAAATGCCCCACGCGGCCACCCCACACGAACTGTGGGTGCTGGCTTCTGGACGGGTGCCAGCGGAACGGCTTCTCTGCAACGCGTGGTTCTGCGCTCGGTCCCCGGTTCCCGTGGCGGCACCGCTCTGTGTACCATTCAGTTGCACGACCGGGGCCTCGGGCACCCACTTCTCGCCGCATCTGGAGGCCGCGTGACGGCTCAGGCCGACTACGACCGATTCCGAGATCTGCGCGACGACCTGATCGATGTCGTGCAGGGACTGTCCGGGGTGGCATCAGCGCTTGGACTGAGCGAGCGTGCGGCGCGCTTGGCTGCGGTGGAGCGCCGCCTGGGTGACAGTCGATTTCGCTTGATGGTGCTAGGCGAGTTCAAGCGCGGCAAGAGCACTCTGATCAATGCACTCCTCGGGGCGTCGGTCCTTCCCACCCGCGTGGCCCCTTGCACGGGCATGATCACTGTGGTGAAGCACGGTGTTGTACCGGCCGCGCGGCTGATTCCCGCCGACCCGTCTGCCGCGGCGGTGCCGGTGCCGCTCGACGAGATTCGTCACCACATCACCATCCGACTCGACGATGATGAGCCGCTCGATGTGGCGGCGGCTCCATCGGGTGTGCCCCGGTTCGAGCTCGAACATCCGCTTCCATTGCTGGAGAATGGTGTTGAGCTCGTGGACTCCCCCGGTCTGAACGAGCATGCCACCCGCACCGCGCTGGCCCTGGAAGACCTCCCACGAGCCGACGCCGTGGTGCTTGTTCTTTCTTGTGAGCAGCAGCTCGGCCATACCGAGCGCGCGTTCATCGATCGGCAGCTCGTACCGGGGCCCGATGGTGCCCTGTCCAACGTATTTTTTGTGTGGAACCGCTTCGACGCCATCGCCCACGACCCGGAAGAAGTGGCCGCACTCGATGCGCTCACGCACACCGTGCTCACACCGCGCTTGGGGCGGCGTGTGCGGGTGTTTCGCCTGTCCGGGCGCGATGCGCTCTTGGGTCGCGTGAAGCCAGATGCGGCCCGCCTGGAAGGCTCAGGACTGTTGACCTTTGAGGCAGAGCTCGCTCGCTTTCTCACGGTCGAGCGTGGGCGAGCGAAGCTCTTGGGCCCCCTTCAGATGGCCGACGGAGCGATCGTGGATCTGCGCGATCGAGTGCTGCCCGAGCGTGAGTTGTTGCTGCGGGCACCAGTCGAGGCGCTTCTGCGCCAGCTTGATGCGCTTGAGCCGCGACTGGAAGGGGTGCGGCAGCGGCGGCGAGACCTTGTCTTGGCGCTCAACACACGCCGCAGTGCACTTTCCCGTCGACTCCGGGTGCAGCTGGCGATGTTCGGAACGCAGATCCGCGATGGCCTGCCGCACACCATCGACAAGGTGCAGGTGGAGTGGACGGGCGCAGCATGGAATCGCGAGACTGTGGTGGAGGGACTCGGGGACTACCTGCAGGAGTGGCTCGAGCGGGAGGCTGCTCGCTTTGAAGACCAGGAAGTGCGCCCCACTCTGGAGCGGGAGGCCCGCGAGCTTGACGCGCTCCTCGAGGAACGCCTGGCCGACATTCTCGACGAGCTGGATGCACTTCGCAGCGAGCTGCATCCTCGCTTTGACGATCTGCCCCATGCGCGAGATGCCGAACACTCCGCCACCGAGCGGGTGTTGAGCGCACTGGGGGGCTTTGTGCTGGGGGGGCCGGGAAGCGAAGAGGAAGGCACGCCATTTGGATGGCGCAACCTGGCGGACGGCCTGCCGATGTACTTGTCGGTTGGACTCGCTCTTGCGCTCACCGGAGTGTCTCTCCCGGTGGCCGTCAGCGTGGTGACTGGGGTCAGCGTGCTGCATACATGGTTGACTGGAAAAGACTCCGCCGCTCGACTTCGGGATGAAGTCGAGCGGGGTTTTGTGGATGCCTTCGATCGCGAGCTCTCCCGCATGGCGGTCCGTGTGGAAGCGGAACTGACCGGTCGGTATCAGCGCCTGGTCGATGCGGTGGACACCGCCACTGGTGCGGTCATCGTCGAGTTGGAGGAAGAGATGCAGGAACTGCGGCGTCGGCACGCGGAAGGCTCAGATGCCCTGGCGCGTGGTCTTGCGGAGCTGAGCGCACAGCATCGGAAGATCGCACGGCTCGAGGCGCAGCTCACCACTGTGCGGACGCGACTGGTTTGAGCGGATCGCCTCCGATGTGGAGCTCCGATGACCCGGTCGCGAGCTGGGAGGCGTGGTTGAGATGGCTCATGATGGAGCGACCATCGTCTGCCCTGGAGCGAGCAGCGCGGTTGTTGGATGGACTGGCCGCTGTGCCCCAACGATTCGTGGACGTGTCGGGATGGCGTCGTGGGCTTGCGCAGCGGCGGCAGCCCGTCGTGCCCCGGATCGTGCTGACAGGAGATCTCAAGGCTGGTCGGAGCACTCTGCTCAACGGACTGCTGGGCCGCCCGCTCCTACGGACCGCTGTGCGTGGCTGCACGCCAGTCCCGGTCACGGTCTTCGCCGCTGGGATCCGGTGGACCGAAGTGCCGCCAGGCCATCGGCCCCCGCCATCAGATGGGCGGATCTTGGTGGTAGATGTGCGCCAGCCGCTCCCTCGGTCTCTCCGCCTTGCGCACCACGGTGATGGCCCCACCGTGCTCGTGCTCACCAAGCTCGACCGGGCGCGGAGCGACGCGGAGCTCGCCCTGGATCCCGAGGCAGAGGTGACCGAGGCCGTCGAAGTGGCCTGTCGGCGTGCACGGGCGCACACGGCCGATGGACTTGCGGGGAAGGTGTGCTGTGACCCGCGGGATGCGGATGCGGTGCGGAGCACCGTCTGGCCGACGGTACATGCCGCGCTGGCCGCGGCCCGGCTCCGTGCAGAAGCACGGCGAGACCAGGAAGATGTGCGGTTCGTCGAAGCGCTTGCCGAGTGCCTTACGCCTCCAGAACCGGTGCCCTGGCCGCCGCACATTCCGATCGTATCGGCCGCCCGAGCTGTTTTGCAGGCGGGCGTGTCGATGGCCATGACGTCGATGGACTCCGATGCTGCAGCGTGGCGGGCGCGGGTGCGTCATGTCGACGACCACAACGAGCTCGACAGACTCGTTGCTCGCGTGCCCGAAGCGCTCGACCACATCGGACGCCGGGCGGTGGACTGCGCCATGCAGGGATGTCGAGCTGCGATGGCAGACTGGGCGGATGCGGTTGTGGGCAGGCTCCTGGCAGCGGCTTCCTGGGCGACGCCACCGGCTTCGCAGGCTCCGCAGGTACTGGAGCTCGGGGTTGCCGGGGGAATGTTGGCCCGCAGCGCAGCGGGTCGGGTGCAGGCCGCGGCACCGCCGGCCTTGCTGGGGATGGTGCGACTGCGCAGGGTCGAGGTGCGTCGGTCGGCGCTTGAGGCCGCATGGGCAGACGCCCTGTCGGAGCTCCAGATCGATCTGGGCGCAGCCCTACGGGATGGTCTGGGTACGGTCGAAGCGGCCCTCCAAGCCACTGCCCATGCCTTGACCACTCACATGGAAGCAGCCGGACAAGAGGCTCTGGTGGCTGAGGCTCGGTGCCGCACGGCGGAGCGGCTCGCGACCTGGGCTGCACGCGACTGGTTGACTGGGGAGACGGCTCAGCGCCCGACTGTCGCGCCCCTGCGGACCTTGTGAGCGCGCGTCGGAATCCAGCCAGCGGATGCCGAGTGGAGGCGATACATCGCATCCTCTCGTAGACCCGACCGCGCATTCTTCCGGCTTGGATGCTCCATGACCGATCTCCACCTCCTCCCTCCGGATGATGCCCATCTGCCGTCGCGTCGTGTGGGATGGGCCATCGGAGGGATGCTGTTGCTGGGGTGGGGGATGGTGCTGGGGATGGCCCGTCAACAGCGGGCTGCAGAAGTCGTGGAGAGTGCCCGTGCGCGCGGCCAGGACGCATCGACCCTCACGCTTGCGCCGCCGGCCCAGTACCCGGGGGGAGTCGATGCCCGAGCGCTCGACGCGAACCGTCCCGAAGTCACTGCAGCCGCCCGTCGCCACATCGGGGGGGCGCCGCCCGCGAAGCCCGACACCCCGACCTCTCCGAGGGGAGGCAGGCCCTCCTCGTCTTCCGCGCCGGCAGGACCACAGTGAAGCGAGTCGTTGCCATTCTCGGGCTGTTGGCTGCTTGTGCAGAGCCCCCGCCGCCGCACGGCATTGTGCTGGTGAGCATTGACACTCTACGCGCCGATCACACCTCGCCCTACGGGGCTCCGATGGCGGCGACCCCCACGCTCTCGCGTCTCGCCGCGGAGGGCACGCTCTTTGAGCGCACCTTCTCCCAGTCCAACGAGACCCTCTTCTCCCATGCCAGCCTCTTCACGTCGCAGCTGCCCAGCGACCTCGGCCGGGTGGACTACGACCTCACCATCCCGGATGGCACCCCCACAGTAGCCAGCGCGCTGAGCGATGCGGGCTGGACCACCGGCGGCATCGTGGCGGGAGGTCACCTTGCGCGGGTGTTTGGGCTCGATGATGGCTTTCAGACCTATGTGGAAGGACAGCGCTGGGGAACCTTCCAGGAGACCGAGCCCATGGCGGCCCGGTGGCTCGACGATGTGGCCGCTGGCGACGACCCCTTCTTCTTGTTTCTCCATAGCTACGACTGCCATGCGCCGTACACCAAGCCGCACGTCTTCGGCCGACTGAGCACGCCTGGCTACGATGGCTTCATGCTCGACCGGGTGCACGACTCCATCACGTACGAGAAGATCTACAACGGCGCGCTGTATCCAGACTTGCCCTTGTCACAGCTCGTCAATGACCGCGGGCAGCGGATCCTCACTCCAGAGGTGCATGCCCAGCTGGCCCAGCATGCCGCCGACCCTGCCTCGCGTCGCCTCACCCTGTCGAAAGACGACATTGCTTTTCTCAAGGGACTCTACGCCTCGGCTGCTCTCTACGCCGACCTGTGGCTGCAGGTGCTGCTCGACGACCTCGCGGAGCGAAACCTCTTGGACACCACCACCATTGTGGTGGTGTCCGATCACGGCGAAGGTCTTCTCGACCACGGCTACTTCAACCACCGCGACTCCCTGCACGACTCCGCCACCCAGGTGCCGTTCATCGTGTGGCGGCCGGGGGCGTCGGAAAAGGGAGTACGGCAGCGAGAAGTCACCCGGTTGCTGGACGTCTCGCCCACGATTCTCGGGCTGGCTTCGATCGACATTCCCGAGACCATGCAGGGAGTCGACCTCTCGACCTGTCTGGATGGGGGCTCCTGCAACACGCCGGGCACCGCCTACAGCGAGGCCGTTCTCGAAATGACCAGCGTGACCGATGGCGTGATGCGCATGACTGTGACTGGTGCGCCCGCCCACACCCATGCCATGACCACCCGCATCCAGAAGCCGGCGCCGGCCTTCGCCACGGTTTGGGATGCGGGCGGTGCACCCGGCACCGAGCAGGCGATGTCGCTGCTCGAGCTCGACCCGGTGGTCCTCGGGCGCCTGCAAGCCGGAGCGCTACAGGCCCGTCGCGCGGGTGGTGCACGATGACGCGTGGCATGTGGGTGTGGATGTCGGTGTGCCTGGGGGTGGGGTGTGGTCCCCGACTGGAGCACCCCGAGGTGGCGACTCGAATCCTGGCTGAGACCGACCAAGACGGCGATGATGCCATTTCTCCCGAAGAATACGCCACTCTGGCGCTTCCTCGGCAGGGCTTCGCGCCGCTCGATACCAACCACGACCGACGGCTCGATGCTGCCGAGCTCGAGAAGGCCTTCCTCACATCGAGTCCCACCGATTTCCAGGATGAAGGGCGTCGTGCGGTGCATCGAAAGTATGGCCATCCGTTCGGTGGACCGGTCGATGAGGGCGTTCCTCGGGGCAAGGGCAAGGGCAAGGGCAAGGGCAAGGACAGTCGCCCGTCCCGTGGCAAGGGACCCCCACCTGGAGCGCCCAGGTGAGTCGCTCGCTCGCGGTTGTGGCTGCAGTGCTTTGCGCTTGCAGTGGGGCGCCGCCCCGGGATCCGGATGCGCCACCGGACCTGCTCGTGGTGGTGGTGCCGAGCACATGGGGTGCAGCGCCTCCAGAGGTTCTCGCGCCTCACGTGCTGCACTTTCCCCAGGCTCAGTCGGTCCACACCACGCCAGAGTCGAGCTGGCGAGCACTGGTGACGGGGCAGTGGCCGGGAACGGCAGGATCGGCCCGCCCGAACACCATGCAAAGCGTGCTGGGGCTGTACGGCTACCGCACTGTGGGGCGCGTTCCAGCCTTCGACCTGCACCCATCCGTGCAGTTCCTCACCGATGGGTTCGACGCGGCAACATTCTCGGCCGATGGGTGCCTCGCCGATCACCTCTCCGCGCTTGCGCGCATCCATCCGGAAGGCACCGACCGGGCTGTGTTTGCGGTGGTGGCCTCTTCGCGGGGCGACTGTGATCCGGCCCGAGAACAGGCCGCCTTGGCAGGCGTGCTCTCCGGCCCTCACAGCGCGCATCGGATCACGGCGGTGGTGTCCATCGACGCTTCGGACTGGCGTGAACCGGATGCTTCCGCGCCGCTGTACTTCGCGGGGGGTGGTTTTGTGCCTGGAGCCCGTCAGGGCTTCGCCAGCTTGGTGGATCTCGTGCCCACCCTGCTCACTGAGGGGCGTGCCGTGGTGCCGTCCGATGCCAGTGGCACCCCGCTTCAGCCGTCATCCGAGCGTGCCATGGGTCCGCAGGTGGTCTTTCAGCAGGCACCAGGCGGCACAGTGGGGATCCGCACTCCCGATCACCTCTTGTTTCTCACGGGGATCGACGGTCCGCTGCCCGCCCAGCTGCCCGAAGCGACCACACCGGTCGTGCAGCCGCTTCGAGATGGTGTCGCACCCGTGGCGGAAGTGGTGGCTCCGCTCTACCAAGCACTTGCACAGTGGGATCGCCAGCGACGGGCCACCTCGGCCGCTGACCGGATGGGTAGTGATGCCTTCCGCGACATGCTTCGCGACCAGGGGTACTGGCATTGACGTCTCCCTCCGACCAGAACCACGAGACGCAGCGAGCCGGCGAGAGCACCCCGCCAGGGGAGCATCGCCACACCACGGTGCATGGACTCGCCGTGCTCCTCTGGACCGTGCTCTTCGGCCTCGGCCTCACCACTGCAGTCGACGCCATGGGACTCAAGTATGTGCAGGGAGTCATCTGGCCCACCGACTTGCATACGTATGGGCTTCGACCGCCGAGTGGTGACCTCGATGTGGCGGTGTTGGGCTCCAGCCGGGCCAGCTTCGGCCTCACGCCCGCCGTGATGGATGCTTGCCTTGAGGGGCGCCTGGACCGGCCCACCCGAACGGTCAACCTGGCGCGTGTGTTTGGGACGGGGCACACGATGCGACCAATCTATCGAGATCTTCTCCACGTAGACCCGCCGAAGGTCCTGCTGCTCGCCGTTGCGCCCGAAGCCCTCGACGACACGAACCCCAAGATGGCCAGCAGCATCACAGGCACGGCCTCTGTATCCGACATTCCCCGGGAGCTCGCCGAGGCGAGGGAACTGGGGGAGGGGCTTGCGGCCTTGCGACCGGTGGTGCGCGGCGCGGAGACTCTCGCGTTCTTCTTGGCCGGTCGCCACACCGAAGAAGCCCGCTTGCAGTGGATCATGAATCACCATGGCGGGGGACAGTGGTGCGATGGCTCCGAGGCGTGCGACCACCAGAACGACGATCTCTCGAGGGTGATGGGCCGTCGCTGGGAGGAGGCCGTGCGCACGGTCCTCAGCTCGGTGCGCCTACAGCACTTCGGGGAGTACGTGGCGGGGGAAGGGAGAGTCCACGAAGCCATGCTCGATGTGATCGACGAAGCCCGTGCAGACGGCGCGCAGGTGGCCATCGTGGTCATGCCCCTGCACGAGGCCTTCGCCGTGGAGATTCCCGAGGCGGTGCGCAAGAGCTTCGCTGCTGCCCTCGATCGCCTCGCCGAAGAGCACAACGTGCCGGTATATCGGCCCGATGTGCGCCGCTGGGCGGGTGACAAGCGCTCCTGGATCGACCCCGATCATCTTGCCCGCAGCGCCAGCCTCGACTTGTCTCGTGCTGTGTGTCGGGACGTGGTGCACCCGCTGCTCACCGGCGAGCCGGTTCGTGCGAGTCGCAAGCTCCGTCCATCGCGCCAGCGCCTCCGTCGCGCCGAACCACGCTGACCCATGCTGTTCAACTCCTTCGACTTCGCGGTGTTTCTGGCCATTACGTGGCCCATCTACCGGTTCGTACAGCGCAAGCGATTGCCTCGGCTGCTGTGGCTGCTTGCCATCAGCGCGTTCTTCTACGGGTGCTGGAAGCCCTGGTACCTCACGCTGATCGCTGCGAGCACCGTTGTGCAGTACTTCGTGGGGGCTCGCATCCATGCCGCCGAGACCGACCGGGCGCGCACCCGCTGGCTCGTGGGCGGCATCGTGTCCGACGTGGCGATGCTGTCCACCTTCAAGTACGGCAACTTCATCCTCGAAAACGTAGATGGAATGCTTGGTCTGCTGGGCATGGGGTTCCAAGGGGAAATGCCCACTCTGCCCACCGCCCTGCCCGTGGGCATCAGCTTCTACACCTTCCAGACTCTTTCCTACATCATTGACATCCATCGCCGACGCATCGAGCCCCGCCAGTCGCTGCTCGACTTTTCGGTCTACGTGTTCTTCTTTCCACAGCTCGTGGCTGGCCCCATCGTGCGAGCGGCTGACTTTCTGCCCCAGCTCGACCGGCGTCCTCGCCTTGACTGGAAGACCATTGGTGAGGGCCTCTTCCTCATTCTTGCGGGGCTCACCAAGAAGATGGTGCTCGCAGACTCCCTGCACCACTTTGTGGTCGAGCCCTTCTTTGACCGTCCGCTGCGCCACAACACGTTCGAGGTGCTCTTCGCCATCTGGTCGGCCAACTTCCAGGTGTACTGTGATTTCTCCGGCTACACCGATGTGGCCACCGGTGCAGCACTGCTGTTCGGCTTCACGCTGCCGCTCAACTTCAACCGCCCGTTCTGGTCGCAGACGCCGATGGAGCACTGGCGGCGGTGGCACATCAGCCTGGGCCGCTGGCTGTTCGACTACATCTACATCCCTCTGGGCGGCTCCCGTCGAGGTGCCTTCCGCACGGATGTGAACCTGATGATCACGTTCATTGTGGGCGGTATCTGGCACGGTGCCGGCTGGACCTTCATCTTCTGGGGCATCTACAACGGCCTTGCCCTTGTGGTGTGGCGCCGCTGGGGGCCCCAAGAAGCCACCACCACCTTTGGCCGCGTGTGGCGCACCTTCCTCACGTTCAACGTGATCTGCGTGGGCCTCATCTTCCTGCATGCCCACTCGTTTGTGGATGCGCAGGCCTTCATCCTCGGCCTGTTCGATCCCTTCGAGCCGAGCACCGGCATCATCGGCGGCTGGGGCGCAGTGGCGCTGGTCGCCGCGGCGGCGCTGCATTGGACCCCCCAGAGCTGGAAGCGGTCGCTGCAGAGCCTCTTCGCCGGGCTGCCTCCTTTTTCACTCGCTCTGGTCTTGCTGGCGGCGGGTGGTGTGCTTTCGATGTTCAGTGGGCTCGCGGCGCCGTTCTTCTACTTCCAGTTTTGAGGGGAAGTGGGGGCTGAAGGGCGCAGCAAATGCGTCGACGGGAGCGCTTGAGAGCGCAGCCGATGGGTCGGAGGAGACGGGCTTCCTGTGCTACTGTTCGCGGCGGAGGATGCACGATGCGAGGCCATCTCTTTGCACTGACAGCGCTATTTTTCTTCGCCTGCTCGCAGGGGAATGACGACCCGAGCGCAAGCAAGGGCGCTGCGCCTCAAGGAGCGGATGACACCGGAATGGATGGTTCCCTTGAGGAGGAGGAGGGAAGCGACGCCGACGCCGATGACACCGCGAGTGATGACGAAGCGGATGACGACGACACCGGCACGCCGATTCCGGACTGGGTGGATCCAGACGTGCCCGATGGCCCCATTCCGGCTCCGGAGGGCACGGACACCATCCCCGAAGAGGGTGACTTCGACTGGACTGGAGTGGGATCAGAGCTCATCGGCAATTCGTTTCCCCTCGAGCGCATTTCGTGGGAAGACTACCCGCGGGTGGGCACCGCACAGGTGTTGGACTGGTCGGACAGCGATGCATGTGTGTGCTTCGACGTGGACTGCAGCACCTGCAGCGTAGCGCCGTGCAGCGCCGAGACCTGCACCTACGATTTCAATGAGGATCACACGCTCACGAAGTACCATGTGGAGCTTCGGGCGACGGAGTACCCGGATCATGCGGTCACCTTTGAGGTGAACATTAGCGCAG
>CAJWOS010000039.1 GCA_913044235.1 uncultured Pseudomonadota bacterium | reverse complement strand
GAGTTATCTAGCGTAGCGACACACTAGCTCTCGCGCTCAACGCCGCTGTGATCTAGGTATAATGCACAGGAATTTTAGTATTTTGTTTTTGGTGTTTGACGTATGATGCGTGGTGTGCCGCTGCGATTTCGAGACGGGCGAGCGCCGGGTGTCCTTGCCGCTGTCTGAAGCCGGCGTAGATGCATGGTCTACCCGCGACCCCGCAGTGGTCCCGCACGGCGAAGGATGGCTCATGGTGTATGTCGGGATGGGAGACGATGGCGTGTATCGCCTCGCCAGAGCCACATCGCGGGTGTGCAACTAAACTGCGCCGCACCGGTGTAGCGTCACACTGCGAAGAACCTGCCCCAGCCAGCCTCGCTTCCTCCGATTCTCTTCCGCAAAGGACACCCTATGATTCCAGTCGTTCCCGCCCCCGCAACGCTCCCTTCTTTGACCTTGGTGTATGCCGACATGCAGGCTCTGGGCGAACCCGCCCGCATGCTGTTGCATTACGCAAATGTGCCCTTCGAAGACGTATATGCATGGACCTACTATGAACGGCCCTGGAGAGCCGGTGCCAAGCAGCAAGCACCCTTCGGTCGGGTCCCGGTTCTCGTGGTGGATGGTACGCACAGCTTCGACCAGTCCGGCGCCATTCAGCGATACTTGTCCCGGCTCACGCAGACCTGCCCCGCAGATCCCGTACTCGCCGCCCAGGCGGATGCGCTGTGCGACCACGCCGGCGAGCTCTTCATCCTGTCGAACCCCTGTGCGAACTTCTTCCGGGGAGAGCGCTTCACCACCCAGGTCGCTGCCTTCCAAAAAGCATTTCGGCCCCGTCTGGCCTACTTCTCCCGAAGCCTGGCCGCCTTCCCCGATGGTCCCTTCTTCTTCGGCGAAGCGCCGATGTTTTGCGACTTTTCGCTGTTCCACCACTTCCAGATCGCCACGTATCTCGACCCCGAAATCTTCGCGGAACACCCAGACATTCAGGCGTTCATGAGCGCGATGGAAGCTCTGCCGACTCTGCAGAAATACCTCGCAAGCCGCCCCACCCTGCAAGGGGTCGGGACCGCGCCGATCCTGGTGCAAGGCGACCAGATCATCAACCCCGGCTTCCGGTAGGCAGAGCATCCGATGCTTCCCTGCTCATCGAGCTTCTGACATCAGCCACTTCTCTGTTGCAGGCGCTGTCCTGTGGGCATCGCCAGCCCGCTCCACCCCCGGAACCGCACGATGAATGCCCTTGAAGACCCGGAACAGTGGATTTCCCAGGCCCTCGAAGCGCTTGCCCAACGCAGCGAGGTCTTGGCTGCTCTGATCCAACAGCATGGACCCTACCGCCCACGCCGCGCCGCCCAGCCCGACGTGTTCGGCGCGCTGGCCAGAGCCATCATCTACCAGCAGCTCGCCGGAAAGGCGGCTGCGGCAATCCATGGCCGCTTTGTGGACCTCTGTGGAGGCCAGGTCGATGCCCGAACCGTGACCGCCCTCGATCCCGAGGTCATCCGATCTGCCGGGCTCTCTCGCGCCAAGCGCGATGCCATCGTGGATCTGGCCCGGCATGCCCAAGAAGGCCTCCTCGATCTTGAGTCGCTGGACCGCCTCGACGATGATGCCCTCACGCGAACCCTCTGCCAGGTCCGAGGCATCGGCCCTTGGACCGCGCAGATGTTCCTCATCTTCGAGCTCGGGCGCCTCGACGTCTGGCCCACCGGCGACCTGGCCGTGCGCAAGGGGTTCGGTCTGGCCTTCGGACACGCCGAGCCCCCCAAGGCCCGTGCACTGAAGCCCCTCGGTGAGCCGTTCCGGCCGTACCGCTCCATCGTGGCCTGGTACTGCTGGAGGGTCCTCGACACAGACACCCCGTCAAAACAAACCTGACCGCTCAACAACTGCCGCCCGATCCAGCGCTCCGGCCCCCTTCCGGGTCGGCCTGCATCGAGATCTCCATGGGCGTGCGCCGCTCGCTGCCAACAGCGTGGCGCGATTCAGCACCCTTGAAGTGCGGTCAGAGGACCGTGATGTCGAGGGACCAGCTCTGCAGCTCTCCGCTGTCGCCTCTCACCCGGTCCTCGATCGTGAGCGTCCAGACGCCTGCCGCGTCCTCCCCATCGAAGGCCGACAGGGGCGCGGAGGGCAGGTACGAGCCGGTAAAAGGAGTACTGCCGCTGGTGATCAGGACCGAAGCTTCGTCGTCGAGGACCGTGTTTTCCATGTCTGAGCTGCAGACGGGGTAGGCCGCCATATCGAAGACGGTCACAGCGGTGCCGGACGGCGACTCAAGGACCGCCACGAGGTCCTGCGTGCAGGAGTGGTCCAGATCGATCAGGAAGTCCACATCGGTGATGGTGCCCGATGCGGCGGTGCCCGTGGAGGTCACCACCGTGCCACTGGTGCCGCTGGATGGCAGGTCGGTGGGTACGCCCACGGCAGGAACGGAAATGACCGTGCCGCCCGAACCCGAGCCGCCCGAACCCGAGCCGCCCGAACCGCTCGAGCCCGAGCCACCCGAGCCCGAGCCACTCGAGCCCGAACCGGAGCCCGAGCCACCCGAGCCCGAACCGCCCGAACCGGAACCGTCGGAACCCGAGCCATCCGAGCCGGAGTCGTCCGAGCCGGCGTCGTCCGAGCCGGAGTCATCAGACGACCCTCCGCCGTCGTCGGAACCCGAGCCCGCATCCCCGCCATCGGAGCTCGAGCCATCCGAGCCCGCTCCGCTTGCCCCGCCGCTTCCCGCCGCGGTGGAACCACCGCCGTCGGCATCCCCTGCCCCTGCGCCGTCGTCTCCGGCACCGGAGTCGATGCTCGCGCTGTTACCAGCTGTCGGAGAGGCGCTGTCTTTTTCGTCGGCACAGGCAACCGAAAGCGCGACGGCAAGAATTCCGGCGGCATGGGCGGGCATCCGTCGGTGCGAAGCGAACCGCTCAGGGAAAGAAACCCGGTGAGACAACAGGGGCATCGAACGCTCCGATGGGGCGAATGGGGGCATCAGTGAGCCACGACTATGAAACTGACATTCAGTTTCATATAAGCCCATTCGCCTTTTTTCGCTCGACTTGCGCGCAGTCCCTTCCCGTGGGTTTTCCGGCTCCCCGTGTGCGAAGACCGACCGCTCTCCCCCACGCCGCAGCAACCGGAGCGGATGCTCAGGGCGTGCCGAGCCCATCCTCGTCGAGCGAGTCGTCCCCCCAACCGATGCACTTCATCTGTGCCTCGTAGACCTTCTTGTTGTGCGAAGGAAAGCCGATGCTCGGGCACTTGCGGCTCATCTCCTGGCAGGTCGTCGAAGACGTGTCGCCATCGAGCACGTCCTGTACGAGGTCGCAGCACTCGTCGCTCACGTTCTTCAAGCCTTTGCAGCTGTTTCCAGCCGCACCCACCAACACGCCCACATACTCGGCCTCTGAAGTCGACAACTCGTAGGCAGTGGCCAGGCCCTTGCGCTCACCAAAATCGACCTCGTGGACCTCCATCGACGACTCCAGCTCGGCTGCACCCGTGTCGAGGTCGCTGCTTTCCACACAGGCAGAAGCAAAAAGGCTGATGGAAAACAGTACGATGCGGTTCATGGCAGGACTCCTGGGTGATGGCCGAGGTCTGTCCTCAGCACACCAAACCAGTACGTCGTTGGCAGGGTGCGCAACGGTGCAACAACGGTGCGACTTGAAGCGCATCGGCTCCAAGCGACGTCAGAAAGGCCCTTCCGTCCCCCAGGCCAACTGGAGCCGGATTGTCGCGGGGCGGCGAACCCAGGACCGTTAGATGCGCGGCGCACCCCGGACTCCACCATGCTCATCCTGATCGCTCTCCTCACGCTCCCAGGCCTGGCTCACGAACCACATCACGACGGTTACCGCGGCCATCATCACCGCCCTGTTCCCCTCGATGCAGCGGCATTGATGCCGGGTGAGGACCCGTTCCGACAGCTCATCGAGATCCTCCCCGACCCGAACGAGGTGCGCCTCGCTTCTGGGGCGCCCGGCCCGGACTACTGGCAGAACGAAGCCGACCATGTGATCGACGTGACCCTCGACCCGGAGAGCCACACGCTGCAGGGTTCCGAGCGCATCACTTACCGGAACAACAGCCCCCACACCCTCACCTATCTGTGGGTGCAGCTCGACCAGAATCGCTTCCGCGAAGACAGCATCTCGCGGCGCGCCGATCCCGGGCCCGAACTCAACCGCAGCGTGAGTCCGAGCTGGCTGGCCAAGGTGCATGCCCTCTCGACCTTTGAAGCGGGCATGAACGTTTCAAAGGTGGTGGACGGAAGCGGTCGGGCCCTGCCCTACACCGTGGTCGACACCATGATGCGGGTCGACTTGCCACGCCCACTCCGCCCTGGCGGCACCCAGCGCCTGGGAATCGACTGGTCTCACCGGGTGGTGCCCGAGGCCCTGCGCGCCCGCAGCCGGGTCGAAGTTCTCGATGATGGCCTGCCGGTATACGAGCTGGCCCAGTGGTTTCCCCGGATGGCAGCCTACACCGATGTGGATGGCTGGCAGCACAAGCCATTCATCGGGAGCGGTGAGTTCACGCTCGAGTTCGGGCAGTACACCCTCAACATCACGGTCCCCGACACCTACGTGGTCGCCGCGACCGGTGAGCTGAAGAATCCGAGCAGCGTGCTCACGCGCACCCAGCAAGCACGGCTCCAAGAAGCGAAGACTGCCGAAAAGCCCGTGATGATCATCACCGCTGACGAGGCTGAGGCCAATGAAGCACGCAAGCCCACCGGTATGCGCACCTGGACCTTCCAGGCCGACCGAGTGCGCGATGTGGCTTGGGCAGCCTCTCCGAGCTTCCTGTGGGATGCCTGGGGCGTGCCGATCCCCGGCTCCGAACGCACCACCATGGCCATGTCGTACTACCCACACGAAGGAGAGCCCCTCTGGAGTCGCTACTCCACGCAAGCCGTGGCCCACACCCTCGAGGTCTACTCCGAGTTCTCCACGCCCTACCCATGGCCGGTCGCCATCAGCGTCAATGGTCCCGTGGGCGGTATGGAGTACCCGATGATCTGCTTCAACGGGCCGCGCCCAGAAGAAGATGGCACCTACACTGAGCGCACAAAGTACGGCTTGATCAGCGTGATCATCCACGAGGTGGGCCACAACTGGTTCCCAATGCTCATCAACTCCGACGAGCGCCAGTGGACCTGGATGGACGAGGGCCTCAACACCTATGTGCAGTTTCTCGCTGAGCAGTCGTGGGAGGAGGACTACCCCTCTCGACGCGGCGAGCCCCGCAAGATTGCCGGGTTCATGGCTTCACGCGACCAGCGCCCCATCATGACCAACAGCGAGTCGCTCATCCAGTTCGGAAACAACGCGTATGCCAAGCCCGCCGCTGCGATGAACGTGCTGCGCGAGACCGTGATCGGCCGAGAGCAGTTCGACCACGCGTTCCGCACATACAGCGAGCGCTGGGCCTTCAAGCGGCCCCAGCCGCAAGACCTCTTCCGCACGCTCGAAGATGCATCCGGCACCGACCTCGACTGGTTCTGGCGCGGGTGGTTCTACACCACCGGCAAGGTCGACGTGGCCATCACTGGCGTGCAGCAGTACGCCCTTCGGGGAGAGCCTGAGCGCACTGCCGCCCACGACAAGTTCGTGCGCGACGAGTTGTTGGCGAAGAGCCGCACCGAGCAGCGCAACGCCGGTATGGAAGTACGGACCGACCGGTTCCCTGAGCTGCTCGACTTCTACAATGACTACGACGAGCTCGACCCCACCCCAGCCGACACCCGGGCATGGACCAACCTCAAGCGCGGACTCGACGACGACGAACGCGCTGCGGTCGAAGCCTTCGAGAGCAGCGGCTACTTCTATGTCGTACACCTCGAAAATCAGGGCGGTCTGGTGATGCCCGTGCCCTTGAAGCTCACCTATGCCGACGGCACAGCAGAAGAAGTCCTGTTGCCCGCCGAGCTTTGGCGACGCAACCACGAGCGCGTGTCCAAGGTGCTGCTCTCCGACAAGGAACTGGTCTTTGTGCAGATCGATGCACACGGACAGATCGCCGACACCGACCCAACAGACAATCGCTGGCCGCAGGTCATCGACCGCCGCATGGTGGGCGTGGGCACTCGCAGCCGCGACGGCAACCCGATGCAGCGGGCAGAGCAGGAGGAGGCCCGTGCGGCCTACCGACCCACCGCCGAAGCGGTTGCCGAGGCCTTGTATACGGGCTGGACGGAAGCCCTGGAAGCCCACACAGGCGACGAAGTGCTCGTGCCTGCCGCAGCTCGCGAGGTACTGGAACGTGCCGCAGCCAACGTGCGAGATCCCTGGGATCGCGCCTTGCGGATGGCGTTCGCAACGGACCCGGATCCGTTTGCGGCCCTGGCGCGAGGCGAGCGCAAGCCTGCCTATGTGCGCATTGCCACATTCCGATCCGCCGGAGAAGACGGCGCGTTCGAGACCGGCGACGACATCGTCTGGCGGGTGATGGCAGACGGAAGCACCAGCGAGTGAACAGGGGGCACTGAGCCAGCCTGGCGCATTGTTATCGCAACTCGCTTGCGATAAAACAAAGCGCTGTTGGGATTACCATGCTGCAAGCCTCCTCCGTCACCCGCCGCTTCGGCACCCTCACCGCCGTGCAAGACCTCGACCTGTCGGTGGCACCCGGCGAGCTGTTCTGCCTCCTCGGTGCGAATGGTGCCGGGAAGACCACCACCATCAACCTCTTTCTCGGGTTCCTCACCCCCGACTCGGGCACGGTCACCGTGGGGGGAATCGAGCCGTCGGTCGACCCGAAGGGTGCCCGACGGCAGCTGGCGTACATCTCCGAGAATGTGGCGCTCTACACCCAGCTCACGGGCCTGGAAAACATCCGTCTGTTCTGCCAAATGGGGGGTCGCCGCCTCGACGACCACACATTGCAGGCGCTGCTCGACCGCTCTGGGCTATCGCCGGCCCAAATGAACCGTCGCGTCTCCAACTACTCGAAAGGCATGCGCCAGAAGGTCGGTCTGGCGATCGCGTATGCGCGCGAGACCGGCGCCTTGCTCCTGGATGAGCCTCTGTCCGGACTCGACCCCGCCGCCGCGAGTGATTTCTGCAGCGAGCTCGCTCGCTTGAGAGCAGACGGTGCGGCGGTTCTCATGACCACCCACGATCTGTTTCGTGCCAAAGAGCTCGCCGGTACCATCGGCATCATGCGCGCTGGGCGGATGGTCGAGGTGGTGGATGCAAGCACCATTGGCGCCCACGATCTGGAGCGGCTGTACCTGCACCACATGCGTGCCCCCACCGAGCTGGGATCAGCCACGTGACCAGCCTGCTCGTACGACTGCAGCTGACCACATGGCGGCGCGACCCTCGCCTCCTAGGTCTCCTCACCGCCATGGCACTCCTGCTCACGCTCGCCTCCTCCTGGGCGACCGCCGACGATGTGGCTCGACGCACCGCTCAGCAGCAGGCCGCCACCTCGGCACGCGCGGAGTGGCTTGAGCGAGGTGCGGATCATCCCCACCGGCGCGCGCACTATGGCGACTTCGTCTTCCGACCTGCTGGTTCCCTGGCCCGGCTCGACCGCGGCGTCCAAGCGCAGCTCGGAAAAGTCTTGCGCATCGAGGCACATCGACAGGGCACCCCCCTGTTTTCGGATGCATCTCAAGCCGGCACCGTGGCCCGCTTCGCTCGCCCGGACGCCGCCTTCCTTCTCCAGCTCGTTGTGCCTCTGCTCCTGATCTTCCTCGGCGCGACGGGCCTCGCTGCGGACCGAGACGCCGGCCGACTCAAGCTGGCGCTGATCCAAGGGGCGAGTGCACGCACCGTGGCCCGTGGCCACTTCCTGGCCTTGTGGGGGCTGGGTCTCAGCCTGTTGGCACTCGTGGTGGCGGCCTCTCTCGGCACGTCGACTGCGCTCGACGGCTTCACCACACTCGCCTGGGAGCGCCTAGCCGGCTTCATGCTCGTGCATGCCCTCTTCCTTGCCATCGTATCCGCAGCCGTGGTGGCCGCTGCCCTCTGGGCGCGCTCCGCGCGGTCCGCACTGCTCGTGCTTCTGGCCATTTGGGTGGTGGCCACCGCGGTGCTGCCCCGAGCCATGGGGAGCACGGCAAACACACTGTACCCACTCCCCAGTCAGGACGCGTTTCAAGCGGCGATGCAGGCATCGCGAGAAGCAGGTCCGGATGGCCACAACCCCGAGGATGAGGCCATCGAGCAACGCAAACAAGAAGTCTTGGACGAGTACGGGGTGACCTCCGTAAAGGATCTTCCCATCGACTTCGGCGGCATCGCCATGCAAATGGACGAAGACTTCGGAAACGAGGTGTGGGACACCCATCACGGAGAGCTTCAAGCACAGTTCGAGCGCCAGGGAGAACTCATGACCCTGGCAGCGCTGGTCAATCCCTTCCAGGCGATCGACCACATCTCCATGGCCATCACCGGAACCGACCTCGCACACGATCTGGATTTCCAGGCGCAAGCGGAGCGCTACCGCCGAGGTCTTGTGCACGCCCTCAACCACGAACATGCATACGGCGGTCCCAAGGAGCGCGGCGCGTCCTGGGAAGCCACGCCAGACTTCTTCGCTGGACTCGACGCCTTCGAGTACGCCCCACCCCGCTGGGGCGCGGCCATCCAGCACCGAACCAAAGAGCTCTGGTCGCTTGTCGTCTGGACCTTCTTGGCGCTGCTCGCGATTCGCCGCGGCGCGGCCAGACTCGAGCGGAGTCAGCGGCCATGTTGAGCCTTGCCCTCCCCTTCGAATTGCGTTCCTTGCTTCGCAATCGCGTGGGGATCACTGCCGTTTTGGCCTACATCGTGATCGGTTCGGTGGCGATTGCCATGGGTGCGCGCCACGTCTCTGCATGGGAACATGCACTCGATGAGGCAAAGCAAGCGCAGGAAGCATCGGTCGCCGAAGCAAGTGGCTACTTCGAGAGCGGGAAGCCCGGTCCTGAAGACCGTTCCTGGGTGGACTTGTCAAAGCCGCGCTGGCAGAACGAATACGCCGCGACCCGCGTGGTGCGCGACCCCGGACCGCTCGCGGGCATTGCTGCCGGATCGATCGATCCCGCACCCGTCGCCTTCCAGCTTCGCTCGCGAGCCGATCCGCTTGCCGTTGCGGGGTACCGCATCGAAAACCCCGAGGTCGCTTCCGGATCTGTCGATCTCGTGTTTGTGTTGACCATGCTCACCCCCCTCCTCATCGGCGTGCTCGGACTCGAGATTGGCGGCCGTGACCGAGAAGAGCGCATCGACCGACTCGTGATCGTGCAAGCCGGTGAGGTCCGTGGCTGGCTCGTGGCCCGCGTGGTTGCCGTCACCACGATCGCCAGTACGGCCGTTGCGACCGTGTGTCTTGCGGCCGCTCTGGTGGGAGGTGCGGGCTTCTCGGCGAGTGCGACTCTGCTAGGAATGGCCCTTGGCTACACCATTCTCTGGGGTGGACTTCTGCTCGTTGTCGCCGCTGGAGCGCCCACGGTACGCGTGGGGGCCTTCGGCTTCGGCGCACTCTGGACCGTGCTGTGCGTGCTGCTTCCGGCGACCGTCGCAGAGATTGGTGTGGGACGCACTGCTGCCGACTTTGCCATCGGCGAGACTCTGGATGCGCGCGCACAGCAGTGGAGCGCCTACGATCAGGACGCGGAGGTACGGGTTCAAGCACTGTACGCCCGATTTCCCGAGCTCCAGGAGCTTCCCGCTGGACTCGAAGAGATGCTCGCCCCAGGCCTCAGTCGGCACACCTACAAGGCCTCCCAGCTCGAACGACTCGAAGCACGCCACAGCGCACGCCTACAACAGGAGGCAGATGCGCGCCAATTCGCCACGCGTGCTTCCTGGCTCTCACCTCCAATTGCCCTCACAGTTGCCCTCGAGCGCGTAGCCGGCGTGGGCCCCGAGGCGGCGTCGGCCTACCGAAGCCACGTTGTAGAGGCCTTCACCGATCGACTGCACTGGATCGTGGTGCAGGCCTGGACACTGGAACCGTTGGATCAGGGCACCTTCGAAGACCTGGTGGCCGAGGGACCGGCACCGTTTCGATGGCGACCAATCGGCCTTGCCAGTCCAGCGGCCGCACTCCTGGTCTGGCTGCTTGCAGGGTGGTTGTTCGCGATGTTCCGGCTTGTCCGGACGGAGCGTCGCTTCGGCATGGGAGCCGAGACGAGCCGAGACCGGTCATCGTAGGGAGCCTGTGCACCCATCCTGCACCTGCGAGCTGGCTTACCGATGGGTGTTCACAGCATACAGATCACTGCGAGAACGCCCACCATCTGTACCATATTGATTCGAACCGACAGCTTATGCCCCCGCTCGAATCGCTCTTTCGCCTCCTCGTCGCCCTCGAGACTCGCATCTCGAGCATCGTTGATGCGCGGCATCAACACCTGACGCACCCAAAGGGTCGATAATGCCACCAGCACCATCCACACCCCTTCTCTCCACCGCAGTGATGCAGCGAGAGGCACCACCGATGCAACACTCAGAATGATGATGAATGCGTAGTATCGAGGGAAGAGAGCCCGAAGAAACGTGCGGGCGCCAGCTGCATCAAGGGATCGAAAGACCACCGGAGCCACGATGCTCGGAAAGAAAACCATGCCCCCAAACAAGGTCGAGATGAGCAGGAGTGAGGGAGTGTCGAACCAGTGCACGGAACCTCCAAAACCACCAACTCCCCAGACAGGTGTTGTGGCCATCGCAGATAGACACGAGAAATATCCTTCCTGCACAGCACACGGAACGGTTTGGCCACGATAATTTGAAAGTGGTTTTCACTATCGGACTTGTACCGTACACCCGGTTCCCTGCCACGCTTCCCAAGCGCGATACCAATCCGCCGCATGCGGCACCGCCGGCTGATTCCCTTCGCAACCACCCAAACCCAGCGCCATTTGTCGCCGAGATGCGTTAACGCATCGGGCGTTCTTCCCGACGAGGTCTGTCATGGCAGCTCCAGCACACACTCTCACCGTCACTCACGTCGAGCACTACACGGAAAGCTACTTCCGACTTCGCACCACCCGACCCGAAGGACTCCGCTTTGTGAGCGGTCAGTTCATCATGTTGGGTATGGCGCTCGACTCTGGCCCCCTGATGCGGGCCTACTCCATCGCCAGCCCCGCCTGGGACGAAGAGCTTGAGTTCTACTCGATTATCATTCAGGATGGCGCACTCACCTCACGGCTGCAGCACATCAAGGAAGGTTCTGAGGTCATCCTCAGCGCGAAGGCGGTCGGCTCGCTGACTCTCCGCGGTCTCGCATCCGGTGGACGGCGCCTGTTCCTTCTGTCGACCGGCACCGGTTTTGCTCCCTTCGCCTGCCTGATTCGCGACGAAGAAGTCTACAACTCGTTCGACCAAGTCATCCTCACCCAGACCTGCCGGTATGTAAAAGACCTTCAGTACGGGTTCGACCGCGTCGCAGAAGCGAAGGCGTGCCCCTTGGTGGGTGAAGAGGCCTCGGCCAAGCTCGTGCATTACCCCACGGTGACCCGCGAGCCCTACAAATACGAGGGTCGCATCACTCACCTGATGGAAAGCGGCAAGGTGTTCGAAGACCTGGGCATTCCTGGCTTCGACCCCGCCACCGACCGCGCGATGATCTGCGGCTCGCACGCGATGCTGCTCGACACCCAAAAGGTTCTCGATGCGGTCGGCCTCACTCGCGGCTCGCTCTCCAAGCCCGGCGGCTATGTCTGGGAGCGCGCCTTCACCGGCTGAAGGTGCCCTCCATCCCCGCTCAGTGAGCCGGCTCACCTCGGAATACCGAGACCTCCATGCTCGACTGAAACGGCACAGTTGTCGACACGAACCCGTTGGCAGGGTGTCGCAGCCAGTCCGTGTAGGCTCGATCTTCCTTCGAGCCGAACGCCGTGTACTTCGACACGATGACCGCACCCGGAATCAGCACGGGTCGAAGCAGCTGCAGTACCTCGAGCGCCTTCTCCGGTGCGCCGTCACTGAACACAAAATCGACGGGCTCATCGAGGCTGCGCAACGTCTGCGAGGCATCGCCAAGCCAGATGTCCACCACATCTGAAAGACCCGCTTCATCGATGTTCGCACCTGCTGCCAGCGCTCGCTGGGGATCAAGCTCCGTCGTAATCACCCGTCCCCAGTTCGACCTCGCTGCAAGCGCCAACCAAATGGTCGCGACGCCCAGAGCGGTTCCATACTCCACAATGGTTCGAGCCTTGCTCCCGCACACGAGCGAGTAGAGGAAGGCCGCCTGCTGGGGATCGAGCGACGCACCTGCCTGTACAGATGCCTCCGGCCGCTCTGCGTGGCTTGTACCGAGACCCGAAAACCAGGCAGACATTCTTGGCCAGTGCTGCGAGACCATGCCGGATTTTGCTTGCTCGGCGCTTTGGTGAAGCCGCCGCAGCACAGCAGCTGCCTGTGGATCGGAAACATGTTCGAGGGTCATCGGGCCTCCAGCACTCCAATTATGATAGTGAAAATCATTTTCAATCAATTTTACCGGGATGTTGCGGTACCTTTTCGAGACCCATCCAGTGACCCGATCTGCCACTCTGGGTCGGCACCGGCATGCCCAGCCGAGCGGGTGCCGCAGGGAAACCTGGTATCGGGGTGCTCTCCGACAACGGCACTCGATGCTCGCCGTCAGCTGTCGCCCGATTGGTTCATCGAAGCGCCACGGGCATCACCGGCCGACTCGCCGCAACGCCTCTTCGATCCCTGCCTCGAGCTGCCGGAGCCGCGAGAGCTCCTCGAAGATGCGCTGATCAAGATTCTTCGACTTGATGGGCAGGGTTCGCTGGCAGATGGTGTAGCCCCGACCCACAGTCTTGTAGCCCTTCCACCCTTTGATGCGGTCGCCCTCGAGAGCCAGCAACTGTTGGATGAACCGCGCTTGCGACGGGCAATCTTCTTCTGCATGCACGCAGATCGGGAACTGCTTTTGCCGCATTTCCCGGGCTTCGATGTAGGTCTCGAAGTGCACTCCACCCTGGTTTTCGTTGTACCAGCCATCCTTGTACAGCTGGAGATACTCGCCCCGGTTGTAGATGTTCCAGTCGTGTTTGAACCAACTGGCCTGCATCAGTCGCTTTTCGAGGCTTCGAAAGACGCTCTTCGAGTTCTTCATCATTCCCTCGCGGTCGAGTTCATCCGGCTGTCGCCCACTGCTGCCACCGAGCCCGCGGCCTTGGCAGTCCCTGACAGCGCCAATCCATATCACGGGTCCATCGCCGAGCCCGGTGTTCTCGCACTCACATCCAACTCCGGAGAGGCGAGTCCGCCACCTGGACTGTGTCGAGACGCTCCCGCGCGCACCGCGGCCTGCCAGGCCACGCATCAACCGGTGATCAGGCTCACTCCCAGACACATCTCATCGCCGGTACCATCGCCCCATCCAACGGTATCTCCGGTGGGATTGTCCCAAGTGCACGACAGATGAATCGTATCGCCCGGCATCACCCGCACGGGTTCCTTCAGCTCGTAGGGTCTCTGCCAGTCAAAGTCATAGTCGTCGACCTCAAGCAGACAGTCTTCGGTCCCGTCGGCATGCTCCACCCACAGCCGACCGGCACGCCCAAGCTGGTGCATGTGGAGCGAGCCGTTGTGCATTGTGAAGCCACTCGAGATGGTGGTAGACCAGCTATGGGACACACTCGTCGACTCAGGTGGAATGTCCATCCCCACGCCCAGAACCCACCGGACGTCGGTCAGGGGCTGAATCTCCGCGAACGCCTGCGGCTCTGTCTCAATGGTCAGTGCGAGCCCGCTCTGGTCTGGAGCGCTGCCGTTGATGAGGTTGTAGTGCACCTGAAAGACCACGAGGCTTCCAGGCTCCACCTTGATCCCCGTGCCTTCGGGAAGGACACTGGCCGGCACGCCGGGCGCCCATGCTCCCAGCCAGCGGGTCTCCAGGAGCGTGTCCACATTGCCCCCCGGCCCGCCGTAGCAGCGATAGCCCGGATCTGCATCCGCCGCGTCCAGCGCCCGGTAGGCATCTGCTGATGAGGGCTCAATGAGGAAGGGAATGATGTGGTGGACGACCTGGGTGTTGCCCGGCAACAACTCGTAGCCCGTGACCCATACGGTCTCTTCTTCCGGCCATTCCATCAGGAAGCACCGATAGTCATCCGGACCTGCGTCGGATTCAGGGGTGTAGAGGTCGACCATGCGCATGGTTCGGTCCACCCGCTCCAGCGACACCGGCTGCCAGGCGTCTGGAAGTGCTGCCGCCGCCGTCGCGTCGCCCAGCGGGGCATCCCCCTCAGCCCATCGCACGATGCGGTCGATCTCGTCGTCTGTCAGCGAAACGTCGCCGGTATAGTCGGAACAGTCTCCCTTGGCCTTCCAAGGCGGCATGGTGCGCGCTTCCACGGCGGCGCGAATCACAGGCGCCCACTCCACCACATCTTCTACGCTGCTCCACGTGGGCGAGCCCACACCATCCGGGGCGTGACACCCATCACACGAACGCGAAAAAATGGGCGCAACGTCTTGATGCCATGTGGGAATAGGCTCAGTGTCGGCCGAGTCCAGCCCTTCGCTCGACTGGCTGTCGTCTGACTTTGCCGCCGCGCGTTCATCATCAACGCTGCCGCATCCAGCAAGAACAACGACAGCGGCCCAAATACGTACCCACATGACTTCTCCGACAAGGTCGTTTTCGACCATCAACAGGCGGTTTCCGTATTGTACTGGTCCAGTAGTTGCCCTGTCCGTCACGGTATTGGACTCGCCGTCACAAGCCGTCGGGCCGAGTGCATCATGTACCGGGAGTCGCACACGCTCATCTCACGGTCCCTGGAAATCCAAGGCCAGTCAAGACTCTTCCCGCGTCGCGATTCCCACTCTGTCCGAGCCCCATGGAGCAGACATGAAAGCGGCTCCACGAAAAGGTGGAGCCGCAGCATGCGCAACGCGAGGCGCGCCGGCCTACTCTTCGATCTTCAGAACCTTCTTCAGCTCGTCCTGACCGAAATCGTTTCCGTACAACAGGATCGAGAATCGAGCCACGTCGGCGGCGATCTGAATGGCGGCCTTGATCTCGTCATCGCTGGCGCCCGCTTTCTTCGCGAGGTGCGCCTGCGCGGTGATGCAGTACTCACAGCGAATCGCAGCCGAGGCCGACAGTGCCACCAGTCGGGCTTCTTTGCTCTCGATCGGACCTTCGGAGAAGAGCTTGTTGAACTCGCCGAAGTAGGCGGCCGAGGCAGGTCCGGTCTGCTTTGGATACATCTTGTTGAACGGACTGGCGGCCAGGAACTCCTGGTACTCCGCATCCGTCATCTCCGCGCTCTCTGCGTCTTCCGTCGCTTCGGCCTTCTTCTCCTTGGCGAAGCCGGTGACCGGCAGCAGGAACAGCGCAACAGCAGCGAGGATTTTCTTCGTCATGGATCGAGTCCTTGGTCGTGTACACGCGCTTGAAGCGCGCAGGGTTGAAGGTACGTGCGCAAGGCACGTCCACCGCAGCCCGAGGACGGGGCCGGAGGTGGGGGGGGGGAAGCGGAGCCTCACATGCTCCAGCCGCTCGGTCAAACCCCCGATGGGATCCAGTGCACCCCCAGAGCGATTCGTGAAACCAAGCTTGAGATCCGATGCGGTCCCTCGCACCGTGCGCGGGCCGCTGTGCAGGACTTGATGTTGCCGCTGATGCCAGCCAAGATGGGGCTCTGCTACGGTGCTCTCCCGCACTGGCGACCAGAGCAGCTCCCGTACCGGACCGGCGCGTCTTCATGAAGCCTCCCACCGATGCACATCGAGCCCTTCCCCACCAGGGATCCGTTCGAGGAGACGGGATCGTATTGGGGGCAGTGCTGTTGGCAGTCGGCGCCGCTTGGTCCGCAACTCTGTCGCCCGGTGTTCGGATCGAATTCGATGTGGGTGAGCTGCAAGCCGTTTGTGCCACCCGCGGTGTTGCCCATCCCACCGGATTCCCTATCTGGACCCTCACCTGCTCTGCCTTCGCGCAGATGTTTGCCGTGGGGGATCCGGCCTGGCGGGCCAACCTGTTCACCATGCTCTCGGGCCTCGCAGCCTTGGTACCCCTCTTTTTTGTGCTGCGCCGGCTGGGTGCAACGTGGGTGCTCGCTGTGGCCGGCACTGTCGCGTTTGCCGCCATCCCAGCGAACTGGCGCGTGGCCGTCGCGGCAGAGGTCTACCAGATGCACTTGCTGGTGATGGGCATGACCTGGCTCGGCGTGGTGCAGTGGCACGCAAGTCGCAACGAGCGCTGGCTGTGGAGCGCGGTGTGTACAGCGTGCCTTGGCATTGGGGTGCATCCCCTGATGGTGGTCACCGCACCCGGACTCCTGTTGGCAGTCCTCCTCACCGACCGACGGGCGGCGATGCGAGCCGTACCTGTTGGCGTGCTCGCACTCCTCTTGGCCCTCCTGCCCTACATTTGGCTCTGGACCCGCATCCAAGATCCCGACACCCCATTCCGCAATGTCCACGCCACAGACCTCTCCACCTTCCTGGCATACGCCACCGGTGCGCAATTCCATCCCGTCATGCTCACAAGCGCACCCGACGGAGCCCTCTGGCGCGAGACCGGCCTCCAGACCGTGACTGCCGCCGGGGCCGCCGCTGCGCTCCTGCTGCTGCGGGCGCGGCCGATTCGTGCCGGCATGCTGTGCGCAGCGGTCCTGCATGCCCTGTTTGCGGTCACGTACGGAATCGGGGAGCTCGGCCCCTACATCCTGCCGGTGACCTGGCTGGGGGTCGTGGGGACGGTCTGCGCGGCGATGCGGATTCCTCGCCTGGGGCCGCTCGCCGCAGGCATCGCAGTGGCAATGCTCATCGCGAACCGGGGCGCCGCTCGGCTTGAGCATGCCCGCCAAGACGCCCAGCGCACCGAAGCCATCGCCGCACTCGCACCCAAAGGTGTGGTCATTGTATGCGGCTGGTCCGAGCTTGGTGCCCTTTGGTCGCAACAACTCGCCACAAACGCCGGTGGCCCCTTTCCCATCGCTCTCTGCCCACACGACGAGCCAGAGCCCCTCCGATGGGTAGCGCAGCGACTCTCGCGACCCGATCGCCTCCCACACCAACCGGGCTCGCTGCCCCCCGGCGAACCGGTTTTGTTTCTCGGCGAGCCTTGGGCCACGGTCTCTCCGCCACTCGAGCCGATCGCCGACGGAATCTATCGTTCGCTCTCTCCGCGCCTGCGCTTCACAGCCGGCGAAGCAACCCACACACCGCCCTGAGCTCCGCTCGCATCAGCCTGGGAGGGTGGAGAGAAGTCCAACTAAAAGGAGCCGTCGCCAACCATCCTATCGAATATCGGCGCGCAATCACTCCTTACATCTCGAACGACTGGTTACCACGCTCGCGAAATGCGAGCCGTGGGCTCGCCCACGCACCAGTGTCGAGCAGGAGTTCACCATGAGTTGGGAAAAAGTTGATGAGCAGCCCCTTGAACCAAGCGTTTCGGGGAGCCCAATGGCCGTCACGGAGAGCCAAGATGTGCCCGGTCAAATCCGGATGTTCCGCGGCACCACCCGCCTTGCCTTTGGTGTGGATGCCATCGCGCTCGCGGTCAGCGCTCCCGAAGCCCGGATGAAGTGGGTCGAACGGATGGCGGAGGACCGCTTGATCGACGGCTCGATCGAGTCTGGAGAATGGACGAGCTACGAGGCCTATGACCTCATCTGGCCCGTGAGCAACCGCGACTATGTGTTCCGGCAAACACTCGAAAAGTCCGAGCAAGATGGCAAGAATCGCACCGTGGTGAGCGTTGCCTCGATCGAGCATCCCGACTTTCCACCCACGTCGGACCGAGTGCGTGGAAGCCTTCCCACCTGCGTGTTCACCCTCGATGAGGTGAGTGAAACAGAGACCGACCTCAAAGTGGTGGTTCAGGTCGACCCCGGCGGAAGCCTGCCAGAGTTCGTGAAGAACGTCATCCAAAAGGGCTGGGCTCTCAAGACCATGCGAGCGCTGAACACCTACATGGGCCACCACAGCGGGTGAGCACACGACCCGACCACCAATGCGCGCACACATCAGGAGCACCTCCATGCACCCGTCGGGGAATCACATCGACGCTGAGGTGGATGTACGCACGCTATCGGTCGCCCTGTTGTCGGGAACCGGCCGGATGGGTGTGCACCTGTCCGCCGCGTGGGCCCACGCGGGTATGGACGTGAGGGTGTGTTCCCGACGCAAGGAAAAGGCACAGCAAATCGTCGATGCTCTGCTCTCGGGTCAGGGGTACAGCACTGGCCAGATCATGGTTCCACCCCATCCCTGTGACCGACCGGCGCCAAGCGCAAGCTGGCGGCTGCAGGCCGGTCGTGTTGAGGAGGCCGCAGACGCAGACGTGATCGTCCTCGCATCCCCCTTCCACGTGATGTGGCGCACCCTCGAACCGCTCGCTCCCCGCATGCGCGGCAAGGGAAAAATCTTCATCGACCTGACCAACCCCTGGTTGAACACGTCGGCGCCCAAAGGTCCGAGGGGGCAAACCCTTCCCCCCATCCCCAAAGCCGAGCCACAAGCAAGCGTGCTCTTCCACAAGACCCGATTCAACGACCCCACGTCATCGTGGTGCCATGCGTATCGACACGTCTTTTGGATGCTAATCCACCCAACTGGGCCCAACCCGCGATGTGGAGAGCGTCTCGGTGTGGAGCTGCTGGGAGACCCGCGGGCAGTCGCGGTCTGTACCGCGATGATCAAGGCGCATGGGTTCAAGCCTGTCATTCGGCCGGGAGGCTGCGAGGTGGCACCACGCTATGAAATATCGATGCTCGGTCGTCGGGAAAAAGGCCCCGATGCACCACCGGCCGCCGGCTCCGATCCCGACGGACTGATCGGTCCCTTCAGCGCGTCGCCTCTGATCGCTGTGGATGCGCTGCTTGAGAAGGCGGCACGCCACTTTCGGTGATGCGCCGCCGGCTCATGGCATCGCGCGATTCCGGAGCCGGCGCCGGGGTCCTGCCTCAGGACTTTCCAACCACCCGTACATGTGCATCGGCATCTTTGACCAGTCCCACGTAGCGCCGAACGGAGAATGGGTGGCGCTTCGGTGTATTGGCCGCCGGCCCTCCAAAGTCGAGACCGGGCCCACCGAAGTTGAGACCAGGCGCCTCGATGGTCGCGCCCCAATAGCCTTCCACCCAGATGGCGCAGGGCTCGTCGTACGTGCAGTCGGAGCGGATCTGGTCGGCAAGAGAGACCGACATCGCCGTGTCGTCGAGCTTCAGCGCAAGGGCGCTGCCCGCATCGCCGGTGGGACTGGTGGCCACGTAGCCCGCGTTGAGCCCCAAGGGTGATGGCAACACCACGACCGGTACCTGCACGAGCTGGCTCTTGCCATCGCTTTCAAACCAGGCGAGGAGCGCACTGGCCGGCCGGATCGCAGGCCCCTGCTGGATGGGCGTAGACATCTTGGACTCCTGCCCGGAAGCGGGCAAATCAGGCTGGGCCCAGGCCCCACACGCGATGGTGCAGCCGAGGACCAACCCGGTGAAGATTGGCTTGAAGCGAAGGGGGACAGAAGCTGGCCGCACTCAGAGGCCCAGCTGGTCCCGAATCCACCCCAAGAAGCCGCGCTGGCCTTCTGTGGGTGCAGGATGGTCGGTGTCTTCCTGCTGCGTGGTGTCCGGACCGGTGCTGATGTCGACCACCGGCTCTGGTTCCTCGATGACCGGCGCAGGTGTGTCGGTCGTGGTGGTTGTGTCTGGAACCTCAACGGAAGGCTTCTGGACGTAGTTGTACTTGCGTGAAGCGGCATGGCGATGCTGCCAGATCCACGGCTTGTTGTCCTCGTCGCTGTTCGTGCCTTTTTCGATCTCTTCTTTCGTGCGCGCTTCATCAAACGCATGCGTGACCATCTGGCGGCCCTTGGGAGACAAGCTCAAGCCGGCCGCAATGGCAGCCTTGATGTCGCGCCCGTCGCCCGTGGCGCTGCTGCGAAGGTTCAGGTTGTCGCGGTTCGACGTGTATGCGAAGTGGTCTTCCCAGAGACACGCGGTGGGAGCCGTGGGCCAGGGGTCACAGACCACGAGGTCGCTGTCGCTGTCGGTCTCGGTCTCTCCAACCACCACGAAGGCATGGTCGAGCCCCTCTTTCGCAGAGACATGGACAGTCTCGCCCGTGTTGGTGCGCAGGTAGTCGAACGCAATGGCCGCGTGCTCCCCGCAGTTGCCGCCCTGTGCGAGATCCGCCTTGGCAGCGGTGAGCGCCTCAGGATGGTCCCGGCACAGCTGGTACACCGACGGCTCGATGTACCAGCAGTCGGGGTCGCGCATCGCTGCCATGCGGAAGTACGAGTTGAACTTTGTGGCCTCGAGGGCATCCTTCTGGTTTCCAGCACCATGCGACAGCACCGCTTTGGTCTGCTTGATCCCAGCCCGTGCGTGGTTGAGCCGCGTCATGGCCTTCGCACTGACTTCTTTGTCGCCCAGATCTCGCATCTGCACCGCTGGCCGACTGACCGCTGTGCGGCCCGGCGACGCGACCTGCGCGAGCAAGCTGGACGCATCCCGGCCAGCGACGACTGCGTCGGCCACTCGATCAGCAAAGGTCTCGTACTGATCCCCCTCCTGCCCGAGCCCGCTACTCGGAGCGTTGCCCGAGCGCTGCTGAATCACATGGGTGGCTTCGTGCGCAGCGAGGTGCAGGCTCGGTGCGGACGAAAACACGACGGCATCGCCAAACGCATATGCCTCTGCCCCAATCTCACCCGCGGTTGCCCCCGACTCGCCACCAATGTGCGCGGAGACGCCCGTGACGTCAAACGGCCCAAAGGACTGCTGGATGGCGTCGAGATGGGGCAGGGTTCCGCCCCCACCCGAGGTTGCCTGCGCCGCAATACGCATGGCTCGCTCGGCGTTCCCCACACCGCCACCACCACCACCACCCTGCCGGCGGGTGCTCGCCGACCGACGCGATGGGGAAGAGACTGATTTCCGACTCTGTTCAGACACGGCAACCTCGTTAACACCCGAAAGGCGGATGGAGGCGGTCCCGGTGAGATCATCAGCATTGTCAGCACAATACGACGTGCAGACAGGGCCGCATTGACCGCCTTCCTCACGGTATCGGGTCCAGAAGGGAGTGACCATCTGGTCAGCCATGTGGTTCCGGGGGTTCTGCTGCTCGTTGCGCGGAGCCTTGGCTCCCCATGCAGCGGGTGCGGACCCGTGCCGTTCGCGAAACACTGCACGGTCCCACCAGGCAAGAGTGGCCTTTAATTTATCGAAAACATCGACTGTAAGAGCATTACGTAGGCCGATTATTCGTTTGGAAAACCATCGTTTCCTGTCGTGGCTCGCAACATCCGAAGCCAACGGAACCAGAAGACCACTCTGCACTCCGGGCCGTTTCGAGCCATCGTCGCGTGCAGTTTCACCTCGATGACAACGCCACCGGATCGCGATCCGATCCGATCCATCCGGCGTCGTTGTGCAGACGACTTGCACGCGCAGTGCCGATGGTCGATTTCAGGCCCAACCCGACCGCATGTGGCGGCTACTCCCATCGCATGATGATCGTTCTCGATGACAGAATTGCTGTGGTAGACAGCTATTACACCCGCCTACTAGTCACCCACTGTACTACTTTCGAATTTTTCATGAAAACCCCTTCCCTTAGGGGATTCTGAGGCCTATCAGAATGGCCCTTGAAACCGGCATGCGTCCAAAGACCCCGAATTCCGATGCACCAAACCTCCCACAGGTGGCTGAGCGCACAGGCCCATGCGGTGGCTTCGTCGCGCCAATCCAACGCTGTTCCCGAAGGACCGACATCCCGGCGAGCGACCGTGTCCCACTGCGGCGCGGTCGCCGCCATCGGCATTCGCACACGTTGGAGTCCCTGCCACCCCACCGGTGCGACGGTGCTCGCTCAGGGGCTGCAGTCCCCGTTCCACGGATCGGCACAGTCATTTGCGGCGCATTCTGGATGGCAGTATTCCCTCGACACACAGGCGAGCGGATCGCCGGTGTTCGTCGCCACGATCTGGTCGATTAACAGCGGAGCACAGTAGGGCGCCGCGTCCGAGCTGCAGGCCTCGCAGACCACACCAAGGGCCCCGAGGAAGCTGCAGAGCTCGTCTGGATCTTCAGTACCAGCCAGGTCGCCGAATAACGGGGCGTTCTGCCGAATATCGAGCTCGCCTTCGAAGCGCCCACCCCCAAAGTAGGAACAGTCCGGCGCGAAAGCCCCGCTGATGTTCAGGCTTGAAATCGTGAGCAAGCTGCCGGCCACCTCGATGCCGGTGTTGACCGGCCCCACGCGGAAGCTCGGGTTGTCGAACACAGCCTCGGGAAGTTCGGTGCTGGGAGCGCAGTAGTCTTGCTGACCGCCGATGCTCTCGGAGAACGCAGCGAGCATCTGGACGCCGCCGTCGCCTACAGACTCGACACCCATCAACATGTCGCCGCTGAGCGCATCGAAGAGCAGCCCACCGAACCCCCCGCCAGGCTGAACGAACTGGGCGTTCTGCAGGTCGAGCCGGTAGGCCTTGCCCGTGAGGTCACAGGAGACCGGGGTGCCGAGCTCGCTGGTGGCAAAGCGTAGAGAGCCGCCACCCGCGCCGTCACAGAAGCCCACCGACATCGAATACTCGCTGTTCGGCACGAGGCCTGTGCTCGGCG
>CAJWOS010000038.1 GCA_913044235.1 uncultured Pseudomonadota bacterium | reverse complement strand
GCGTCGCTACAAAAATCGGCGGCGCTCTCCGACGACGCTCTGACGCTCAACAACCTCGGCAACGCCCAGGCCGTTTTGTTGAAGTGGAGCGACGCGGCCGAATCGTACCAGAAGTCGCTAGACGCGGCGCTCGCCTCGAAGCGCGACCGCGGGCTCGCGTCGATCCCCGCCTCGAACCGAGCGCAGGTGGCGGTCGAGCTCGGCGATTTGAAGGACGCGGCGCGGCGCACCGAAAATCTGTTGCGGAGGGACCCCAACTTCGTCGACGGCCGCGCGCTGCTCGTCTGTGAGCACCTTCTCGATGTCCTCACGCCGCTCACGCTCGCGCGTACCCTCGCGAGCCACCACCTCACGCTTGGACTCGCCACCGATCTGTGGAATCGACCGGCTGGGATGCTCGCTCCGCCACCCCCCAAAGAAGTCGTGGAGCAAGGCCTTCCAAAGATGCGCGTGAGCGACCGAGCGTCCATGCGGCTGGCGCTTGCCTTGCTCCAGCAGGCGCATCAAGAAGCTCAAGACCATGGCGTCGCGCTCACGGTGGTGACCATTCCGCATGTTCCTGCCCAGTCCGAGGTCCACGCCCCGGACTTCGTAGTGGACATGACAGAATACGGACTGCTGCTCGACGAGCAGGAACTGGCTCAGGGCCTTCGAAAAAGAGGTATTCCTGTTCTCGATCTCGGTCGTCAACTGGCGGAGCGACACCCCACCGTGGCAGATTTGCACGCATTCTACATCGATGGTCACGGCCATCTCACCACGAGTGGCCATGGATGGGTCGCGCGTGAAATTTGCACCCACCTGTTCGCGGCCTGCCAGGAGGACCAGTGAACCCGACGCGACTCGTGATCGGAACCAACCGCTGGCGACACAGTCTGCCCTCGGCCCTGAAGGAGCGACTGCTCCAAGAACAGTGCTGGGTCGATACCGCTGAGGTCTACGGCCTGGGACGCTCCGAGCTGACCGTTGGAGAGCTGGGCGCAGGCATTCCCGTGGCCACAAAGATCATGCCGTGGTGGTGGCGCAGCCCAAAGAACCTGCCTCGCTACAGCGAACAATGCAGGCGTCGACTTCGCCGCGACATGCTCGACCTCCTGCTCCTGCACTTTCCAGCACGGCGCGCATCCGGTGGATGGCTTCAAGCACTGGCCGCAGAAGCTTTCGAGGGCCGGGCCACCGCGGTGGGCTTGTCGGAGTACACCCTCCCCCAGCTGCGTGAGGCGGTGCGTGTGCTCCATCCCGAGGGGATTCAGCCCCGGGTGGTACAGATCGAGGTGAGTCCCTGGCAGCCCAATGCACTGCGCAGCGGCATGATTCCATTCTGCAACGCGCACAACATCGAGATCTGGGGATTTCGCGTTCTCGGCGGTGGTGCGCTGTTCGGACAGCCGCGCAACGCACACCAGGCCGGCGTTCAAAAGGCTCTGGCGGGCGTGTGCGCTCGCACAGGGATGTCGCCCGTGAGCGTGGTCATTGCTTGGCTTCGGTTCTACGGCATTGTGCCCATGCTGGGCGTCCGTTCGCTCACCCACCTCGAGCAGGCGCTCAACGCCCGTGAAGCCGACCTGCCACCCCAAGAGCGACAGGCCTTTGAGGCGGCGGTGTTCGCCTGAGACCGATCCATCAACCGCCCGATTCCGACCACCGATATACCCAAACGGTGCCGGTGTTGTGCACGGCACTCCATGCCCCACCCGGATTTCCATTTCGGGTGACCAGGTAGATGGGGCTCTCCTGGGTTGCCGTGCGCAGTTCTTCCGACCGCACTTGCATGAAGGGTGCCTTGCCCATCACAGTCGGGTCGAGCTCCACGCGCAGGCGGTCATGGGCTGCATCGAGGTTCGACATCATCCACATCAGAGCCGCATATTCTTCGCCCCGTAGGTCGATGGTCTGGCGGATCTCGACCTGTACAGCTTGCAGACGGGCACCGGCAGCAGGCGCGTGCACCAAGGTGGTCAGTCCACCGATGGCGAGCAGGATGGCCGCGCCTCGATTTCCAAGCGGCGAGAGCAAGCGCACCGCACCCCCAACCGCCAGGAGCGCAGCAGCAGGCGCGACCACGAGGTAGTGTCGGGTCTCTGTCCAGACGAGAACCGCCGGTGCAAGGCTCATCAGAGGCAGCAGATACCCAGCCGCATACCGCCACTCTCGGCGCACAAGCAGCCCCCCCAAAACAAGCAGTCCTGGGATGTAGGCCGGCCACCAGGCCCGACTCTCGGTCACGAGCCGATACATGTACACCTGCAGCACACTGCCTTGCTCCATCTGCAGGCGCTGTTCCTCGGTCATGGTGTCGAGCGGCAGGAGGTAGTCGGTCTCCTCCACCGCACTCAGCCACCCCAGCGACTCGCGCACCGTCACCCAGGCTTTGGCAAACAGGGAGCCGCCCACCAGCTGTTCGATCACAAAGGGCAGCATCACCACACCCAGCGCCGCGAGCGACCGAGCGCGTCCAGGGCGGTCTCGACTGAGCAGCAAAACCAGGAACGGCGCACACAACGCGACCGGCAGCCCATGCTCCTTGGTACCGATCGCAATGCCGCAGCACAAGCCCAGCGCCGCCGCCCGCTTCCAGGTGGGCTGCTGCGCATAGAAGGCCCCGAGGGCTCCCGCCCAGATCAACAGCGCGGTAATCATCGCCTCAGGATGGACATACCAGGCATAGGCGGCAGGGTCGGCGGTCGTGGCCACAACGAGAGGAGCCACGACCATTGCCACCAGCTGCAGGCCGCGATGTTTCGTGCTCACCAGGCCCCCGAAGCAGGCACCCAGCAGAGTCAGTGCCACAAACGCCGCGTTGAGGGTCAGTGCACCTGCAACGGTTGGGAGACCACGCCCCAACCACGCCACCATCCGGGGGTACATGGGCGGCATTCCCGGTCGCTCCCCGACTTCCACGAGGCGAGCAGTGTCGAACCACAGGGGGCCATCTCCGCCGAGCGGGTACACCACACCCATTGTCTCGCCCGACTGGTCGATAAAGACCGCATAGGCCGCTGCCGCCATGCACACGAGACCGGCCAGGACCGCGCTGGGCAGCGATCCGGTTCGTTGCGAGAGCGCGCGGAGGGATTCGAACATGCGCCCAGTCTATCGGCTGTCGACCTGCGGTGGTGGCATGCCTCCCGGCTCGCGGGCCCGGGTGGCAGCGAGCATGCCGCACGCCGATGACTCGCTGCGTCCGACCGAGTAGCGACGCACGACCGGCGCGCCGAGGATCTGCAAAGCATCGAAGAACGCCACACGCTCCTCGTCGCCAGCCTCCTCAAACCGACCAAGAGGATCGGCACTGCCGTTGATGTCGATCAAGTTGATCCGAAGCGGAATGTCGCCGAGGAGCGCCTTGAGCTTTCGCGCTTCGTCCTCGCCGGTGTTGATGCCCTTCATGAGCACCCACGCCACCGTGACCCGCGTGCCGCAGCTGCGTTGGTAGGCCCGCAGCGCATCGGCCAGCTGCTCCAGCGACCACTTGCCCGCCACCGGAAGCAGCGCACGACGTCGTTCCGGGTCGGCCGACGTGAGCGATACCACGAGGCGGAACGGATGCCGCTCCTCCGCATATTGCTGAATGCGCGGCACCAATCCCACCGTGGAGATGGAGATGGCCTTGGCCGCAATCCGACCACCACAGGGATCGCGCAGCACGTAGGCTGCCTGCACCACACGATCATAGTTGTGGAGCGGTTCGCCTTGGCCCATGAAGACCGCCCCAGACACCCGCCCCGGTGCTTCGTCGCGCAACGTGAGCCATGCAGAGACCATTTCCCAAGCCTCAAGGTGCCGGGTGAGCCCCAGACGACCGGTCGCACAGAACGCACACTTCATCGCGCATCCGGCCTGCGAGCTGAGGCAAACGGAGAAGCGTCCCGGACGGTCGAGCGGTATGAGAACCGCCTCGGTGTGGGAACCATCGGCATGGCGAAAGAGGTAGCGCACGCTGCGATCGACGCTGTCTTCCACCCGCTCCACCACTTCGAGCCGGTCCCAGACCGTGTTTTGCTCGACCCACCGACGCACCGCGAGCGTGGGCGGCCGCTTCATCCCATCGAGTGTGTCCATTCCTCGACTGATGATGTGCGCAAGAATGCGCCGAGCGATGGGCAGCCGCTGGTGCTCCACCGCTGGCAGATGTGGGGCCAGATCTTCAGGACGCATCCCGAGCAGGTTCATCCGAGGCGTATTCATGCGGGTGCTCGCAGGAGGTCGGGTGCGGCCCAGAGTGCGTCGTAATCGGCCGACTGCACCTGAGCGCAGACGACCGTGCCCAGCCAGTCCGGAGAGGCACCGAGGATTCGTACGGGCAGGTATTCCTCGCTGTAGCCCATGGCGACAGGAGCGCCCTCCGCAGTAGAGCGAATGCGCTCGACCAGCACCGCTGCGGATGCGCCCACCCGCGTACCGAGCACCCGCGCGCGATGGGCTCGAACCTTCTGATGCAGTGTGGCGCTCCGTCGCTTGGCAGTCGCTTTGTCCACCCGGTCGGGAAGCGTTGCCGCTCGGGTGCCGGTCCGCGGAGACCAGACGAAGACATGGGCATCCGAAAATCCCACCCGGTCTACGAACGCGCAGGTTTCTTCGAACTCATCGGCAGTCTCACCCGGAAAGCCCACGATCAGATCGGTGGTGATCTGCATGCGGGGACGGGCCGCTCGAAGGCGCTCCACAAGGGCATGGTACCGGTCCGGCGGGTTGCGTCGGCGCATCCGACGCAGCACCGAGGCACTCCCCGACTGGGCCGGAAGGTGCAAGTGCGGCATCAGTCGGGGATGGTCGAGCCAGAGCCGCTCAAAGTCAGGGGGCAGGTCCCAGGGCTCGAGACTCCCCACACGAAGGCGCTTCACATCGGTGTCTTGAAGAATTGCGCGCATCAGATGCGAGAGGTGCACCGGCCCGGCCGTAGAGGACAGGTCGCTTCCATATCCACCGAGATGCACGCCGGTCAGGACGACCTCTTCTCGGCCCGCAGCCACCAACTGATGCACCTCCTCCACCACCTCTGCGACCGTGCGACTGCGTTCATTTCCACGTGCGAGCGTGACCACACAGAAGCTACAGCGGTTCCGACAGCCATCTTGCACCTTGATGAACGCGCGTCGGCGACGATCCGTGGGATGCCGCTCAAAGGTGGTGGTGTCCATGGCAGCGGCCGGCGCAGCGCCAGGAGCGATCTGCTCGAGCACGATGGGTACGAGCCGGTCTTTCTGGTTGTTTTCGACCAGGAGATCCACGCCGGGCAGCGCGGATGCGGTGTCGGTCTCCATCGTGGAGAAACACCCGGTGAGGACGATCCGAGCGGTGGGATTGTCGCGGTGGAAGCGGCGGGTGAGTCGTCGACTGGTACGGGCCGCATCAGCAGTGACATTGCAGGTATTGAGCACCACCACGTCGGCATCGTGCACGGAGGGCACCACTGTGCTTCCTGCCGCGCGGAACTCTCGAGACCAACGAGACAGCTCGGCTTCGTTGAGTCGACAGCCGAGGGTGTGGAGGTGGATGCGCATGGACCGCACATGGCCCGCTAGCGCATCAGAAGCAAGCAACAGTCCGCCCGTTGCGATATGCCCCCCGCTCCTTCCTCCAGCCAGATCGCCAACGCCATGTCCGCTTCGAGCCTCTATGCACTGCGCACCCACGCACGGTGGTCGTTTGCGATCACTACCAGCACCGCTGCGTGTCTTGCCGTTGGCTTGAGTATCTTGGTGGCTGGCTCGATGGGGAGCTTCGCACTGAAGGCCGCGGCAGTGCCCCTGGTGCTGTGGATGCTGGTTCGCGCCTCGCTCCCCCAACACCTGCCCCACACGCGCCTTGGACCGGCCAATCACGTGACTCTGGCCCGCAGTGTGTGCGTTGCGATGCTGGCCGCGATGCTCGGTGCACCGACCATCGCAGACTGGCCCGAGCTCGTGGCGCTGTTCGCGGCCATCACACTGGTGCTCGATGGCGTCGACGGCCTCGTGGCACGCCACTTCAAGGTCGCATCCGGATTCGGAGCCAGTCTCGACGGAGAGCTCGACGCCCTCCTCGTGCTGGTGCTCTCGGCCCTGGTCTGGCAGTTGGACCGCTCCGGCGCTTGGGTCCTGCTCGCGGGCACAGCACGGTTCGCATTCCTCGCCGGCATGTACCGGTGGCCATGGATGCGCGCGTCTTTGCCGGAGAGCAACCACCGAAAGCTGTGCTTTGCCTTCTTCGTCTGCTCCCTGGTGGTGATCCCGATGCCCTGGATCAGCATCGAGACCGCCCATGTCCTGTCGTTCTTCGCCACCACCCTTGTGCTGCTCTCGTTTGCGGTCGACGTGGCCTGGCTCCGGGCCCACGGTCGCGGCGAAGGCATCGCTCGCGACGACCTTCCTCCCGCTGCTCCCGGCGACCGGGCATGGGGGCGTCTGCTCAAGGCGGCACACAGCGGCACCGCACTGGTTCCACTCACCGAACCCGCCGACCGGGCCCTGCTCGAGCGGTTCGCTCCCGCCCTCGGCAGCCATCCGCACCGACCCTTCGTGGTGGGGCATCTCGCCCAGAGCATCGACGGTCACATCGCCCTTGAATCGGGTGCATCCCAGTGGATCTCCGGTCCAGACGATCTCGTCCACACCCACCGACTGCGGGCTCTTGTCGATGCCGTCCTTGTGGGTGCCGAGACTGCAATCTGCGACAACCCCCGCCTCACCGTACGTGAGACCTCGGGGCCCCATCCTACGCGCGTGATTCTCGACCCCAATGGGCGACTCGACCCTGCCTGTGCGGTGTGCCTCGACACCACCGCCGATACGGTCGTCCTCGTCAAGCAAGGGCAGGAAGCCCACACCTGTCTGCCGGAGCGGGTTCAGGTGGTCGAAGTCCCACACAACGATGGCTTTGTCTCCCCCCAGGCCATTCTCGCAGCGCTGCATACCCGAGGCATCCGCCGGGTCCTCGTAGAAGGCGGCGGTGTCACAGTCTCTCGGTTCATCGAGGCCGGCATGATGGACCGGCTGCACCTCACTGTGGCGCCCATGTGGCTCGGCGGGGGCCGACCGGCCCTGCACCTACCGGTGATCGACCGCCTGCAAGATGCCCTGCGCCCACCCTGCCGGGTCGACACCCTCGGAGGCGATGTGCTCTTCGACTTCGACCTGTCTGGGCTCACCGACCAGTAGCGACCCCATCCCGCCCTACAGCTGGCTGTCCAACCACGCGGTGCGCTGCAGCATCCACGACTTCAGGTAGGCAACCTCTTCGGCATACGACAGCCGATCTTCTGCACCGGCATCGTTGGGCCAGATTTCTTCGCCGAGGATCGGCCATCGATCGAAGTTGGCATCGACCGCGGGCTGAATCACCCCAACGGCTTCATCGATGCGGGCCTCGATCGCCGCATCCGACCAGGCGCCCGCCCGATGGGCCTGCCAGCGGGTCCGTCGCAGCTCCAGAAAGTCCGGATCGGCAAGCAGCGACTCGTACCAGCAAAACCCGTTCGGATTGTCGGCTGGAAACTCTGGGTTCTCGTAGTGCCAGCCCTCGGGGTTCCAGGCCCGGAAATACGACGCGTTGCCGAGTGCTCCGTTGTAGTCCCACACCGGCCCCATCCCAAGGACATCGTCTTCCGACAGCGTGATCCAGGTGCTCAGCACATAGCCGTCCACATTGCGCCCCAGCTCCACAGTCAACATGTGGTCGACAAAGCTCTCCAAGTCGACCGATCTCAGCTCGCCATCGAGCAGCGCCTGCTCCACACGGTTCAACCGCTCGACCACTCCGCTGGGATCGTCGGGCCACTCCACTTTCACCGTGTCGCGACAGGCATCGGTCCGAATGAAGGCCGGTCCGCCCTCCACCCAGTCTCGCTTGAGGAGGACCGCACCAGTGGGGAGGTCCATCCGGACCGGGTCGCGCTTGATCTTCTCCATCAAGACATAGATGCCCCGATAGTCTTCATTGACCTCCAGCTCCACAAAGCGCGTGCGCGCCGCATACCGGCCGATGTCTCGATACAAGCTGTAGGTGAGGTGATTCCGGATGAGCGACTTGTCGGAGTAGGGGCCCTGCAGCACCCAGTCCTCTTCGGCGGGAAGTCCGAGCAAAGAGACGTCCAAGTCTTCGTCGTCGGCATCCCAGGTCTCAAGGGCATACGATTTCTTGTCGAACCATGCCGAGGTGTTCCCCCGCACGTGAATTCCCGCCCGCCCCTGGTGCACCACCGCGCCATCCGCCTGCACCACAATGTCGGCCGACATCCACTCCCGTCGCTCTGGGAAATTGTCGGGCTCCCTCCCATCATCCACCGTCACGCTGATCCAAGCGATGGGTGGCAGACCGTCGACCGCATCCGATCCGCCCGGCGTGCCTGCATCGGTGTCGTCTTCCGCCGCGGGCGCTTCCGACGCCGCTTCTGGCTCGTCTGCCGCGGCTGCCCCGTCTTTGCGCTCGCCCACAGTGGGGGCGCATCCCGCACCCATCAGAGCCACGCACAATCCGGAAGCAACAAAGCCATTTATCTGCAGACCCATACTCATTGACCCACACTCCTGCGCCAAAGCGCCCACGCGTGTCTCCGGGCGATGCCCGAATGGCCCAGCGTTGCCCATTCTGCATCCATCTTCAAGCCTGTTTTCATCTTCTTCCATGCAGTCGGGTGCAGCGAGCACCAGACAGTGCCCATGCACACGAGCAGTCCCCCGCCCCGCACCCACCACCGCTTCGCACGCTGGCTGTGCTGGGGTAGGCCCCCAACCTCGCACGGAGCCCCATGCCACCACTGCGCCGAAGCCTTCCCATCCGCCGCCCCTTCGACCTGCTCCAGTCGTGGCGGCTCGTGCCGCTCGGTCGCCATGACCCCACCAGCCAGAAGCGCACCCACGGGTTTACCTGGGCCACCCGCACCCCCGAAGGTCCGGCCACCATTCACGCCATCCAGACCGAACATACGGTCGACCTGGATGCCTGGGGATCCGGCGCCGCATGGCTCCTTGAGCGGGCCGAGGCCTTCACGGGTCTGTCCGACCAACCCCCAGTGCTGGAAGGGTCGCCGGTCGTCCATCGCCTGTCTCGAGAACACGCATCCTGCCGGCTGCTGTGCCTGCCCAACCTCTACGAGTCCCTCGTGCGGGTGATCCTGCAGCAGAAGATCACCTTTGGCGAAGCCTGCCGCGGCTGGGGGCTCCTTGTGGGACACCATGGCGACAAGGCCCCCGGCCCGTTCGAGCTCATGCTCCCCCCGGAGCCCGCCCGCGCCGCGCGCATTCCCAGTCACGCCTTCACCCGAATGGGCATCCAGCGAAAGATGGCCGACACGATCCGCGAGGTCGCCAGTCGCCATCGAGCCCTTGAGCGGGCGGCCGAGAGCCGCTCACCGGAGGCGCTCGATGCCCTGTTGCAGCGCATTCGAGGCATCGGTCCATGGACCACCGGCATGACTCTCGGCCTCTATCGGGGCCACGCCGACGCTGTGATCCTGGCCGACTTTCACCTCCCCAACACGGTGTCGTATGCCCTCACCGGCACACCGCGCGCCACCGACGCACAGATGCTGGCCCTGCTCGAGCCCTTTCGACCCCATCGGATGCGCGTAGTGCGCTGGATTCATGCGGCGGGCATCTCAGCGCCGCGTCGTGGACCGCGCATGGCCGCCCAGCCGCTTCCCGGCAGGCGTCGCTGAAGGGCCATCAAGGCTTCGGCACCACATCGAGCAGCCACACCTCAGGCGGGCACAAGAATCGAAGCCGTGGTGCTGTGGATCGCTCCAGTCCGATGCCCGCCGACACCACAAGCGACGCACCACCCGCAAGAACGGACTGGCCGTGGGCCCGTTCGCGCACCACATTCGAAAAGGTAATCAAGGGCCCCACACCGGGCAGCTGCACCTGCCCACCATGAGTGTGCCCGGCGAGCATCAGCGTGCTTGGGCCCGCCTCCTCAAGTCCAAGCGAAAAGTCGGGGCGGTGGCCCAGCAGGATGGTGAGCTCGGCATCCGATCGCGTGGGAAGCAGCGTTTCGAGGGGATCGCGCGATGTATCGAGGTCGAGCAGCACCAGCTCCACTGGTCCGAGAGACCGGATCTCGATCGGCTCGAGCGCAGGCTGCACGATGGTGGCATCAAACGCATCCTGCCAACCGGCACGGTCCACATCTCCCTCGACCGCATGGGCCCCCCACTGGGGAATGAGATCGAGCGACTGGATCAGCTGGGCAAGCCGCGCTCGCTCCCGCGCAACGGCCGCAGGCGCTTCCGTCTGGATGTAGTCTCCGGCAAAGAGCACGAGGTCCGGCTCCGCCTGCGCCACGATCTGAAAAGCGGCACGCTCGTAGTCGGTGATGGCCCGAGTCTGGATGTCGGCGAGGAGCGCGATTCGCAGAGGCTCTCGGAGGCCAGGAACCTCGATGGTGGTGCGCCGCACCTGGAGATTGAACGGCTCGATGAAGACGGCGTCGATCCCAATCCCTGCAAGCACCATCCCCAGCAGTGCCGCGGCCCAGCGAGTGGCTCCCGACGACGCACCGGCGCCAATCAGCAGCAGCAGCGGTGCATACAGAAACAACAGCCAGGAAAGTGCCTGCAGGAGCCCAAAGAAGACGGGACCCACATCGAGTGTGACCACCGCCGATGCGAGCGCATACGTGGCGAACAACCAGGTACCGAGCGCCGCCTCACCGAGCCGACGAAGCACCGGCCCACGCCGCACCCGCACGACCATCCAGCCGAACAAGGGCAGCAGCAACAGATGAATCCACCAGATCACGACTGGCACTCCGAGGAGAGCAGCGGGTATCACGACACCCCACACTCGACTGGGATGCATCTGGTCAACGCGCACTCCTCTCGGTACAACAACAAGGCATGCCCCACACCAACGCCAGCACCCCCAGCTCCACCTCGTGCGATCACCGGCGCACGGTGCGCGATGTGCCGAGCACGGCGAACACACACGCGCTCATGGCCGGGCGTCGAGTACTCGAGTCATGACCGGACCGCCGAGTCAGAGCGACGTTCCAGAGGACTTCGATTCCGAAGATACCGATGGCGCTGCTCGGTTCGAGCATGCCACTCGCGCAGCACAGGCCCTGTCCGAGCTGCCCGAAGTACCCCCCGAACCCTCGCCCAGTGATCTCCAGGCGTCCTCTCCCACCGCACCCCTCCAAGCGAACCGCGTGACGCTCTTGATGGCAGTGATGTTCCTTTCATGGCTGGGGTTCATGGTGTGGGACACCTGGGGCTGACCCTCTCGGCAGCACCCCACACCATGGACTCAGTCGGTCGGCGCCTCGACGGAGCGGTGCTTCACATAGGTATCGAACCACTGCAGCTGCTCCCAGAGCACATGCTCTACGGTCTCTTGCGCACGGTAGCCGTGGCTCTCGTAGGGCAGGAGCACCAGTCGCGCTGTGCCACCTGCACCCCGCACTGCGTCAAAGAAGACCTGAGACTGGATGGTGAGCGTGCCAGGGTTCGCATCCGAGTCGCCGTGCAGGATCAACACCGGCTCGTTGACCTGGTCGGCGAAGAACGTGGGCGAGACCTGGATGTACACATCGCGGGCTTCGAAGAGGGAGCGACGCTCGGACTGAAAGCCGAAGGGCTGCGTGGTCTTGTTGTAGGAGCCGCTGCGGGCGACTCCAGCGGCAAATAGGTCGGTGTGGGCCAGGAGATTGCCCACCATCAGTCCGCCGTGGCTGTGCCCCATGATGCCGACTCGATCGGGATCGGTAACCCCCATCGCCACGGCCTTGGCGACCGCCGCCTCCGCATCCGCCACCAGCTGCGGCACGAAAGAGTCGTAGACCGTCTCGGAGTCACCCACCATGGGCATGGATGTGCGGTAAAGCACCGCGTAGCCCTGCAGTGCGAAGAACAGGGGGCTGCCTGCCGACAGCCAGTCGAACCGATGCGTGGAGCCACGGACCTGTCCGGCGATCTGTGCGCTGGAGTACTCCCTCGGGTAGGCATGCACGATGGTGGGAAGCGGTGTGCCCGGCTCGTATTCCGGCGGCAGGTACAGCTGAAACGACAGCGACACGCCGTCTTCGCGCTCATAGGAAACCAGCTGCTTTTCGAGCTGACGAAGCTGGGGCAAGGGGTCGGTGTACGCCGTGACCGGAGTGCGGCTGTGGGCGCGCTGGGCTTCACCAGCCTCTGCCTCAACTGCGTCTCCCAAGGTTGCGAACACATAGTTGGGTGGCGCAGTGGCCGACTCCGTGCGCACCAACATGCGCGCTTCGCTGCCAGCAAAACCCATGAACGACTCGTAGTGCTCGGGCGCAGACCGGAACAAGCGCTCGGTCTCTCCGGTCTCGTTGTGGCGCAGATCGAGGAACGGCCGGTCACCCTCAGGACTGCCGCCCGACCCGGTGAAGTAGGTTGCGCCATCCTTCTGGTGCATGACCCAGCGCCCGTTCGGGAGGGGTCGCATGACCGGCCGCCCCGGGTCGCCATAGCGATCGCGCTCGTTGCGCTCGAACCAGATAGTCGCCTCCTGTCCCGCGGCGGTCATCCGCCAAACGGTCTGCCAGCGCCGCAGCCGCTCCCGCTCGGTCACCACCAGCTGGTCGCCCTCGCCCCACATCCACGCCCGAATGCGATGCGTGGCCTGCCAGATTTCCTCCGGCGGCGCGGCAAACGGTGCCTCTGAGCGCATCAAGCGGTCTCGATGGGGCACTTCGGCCGTCGGATCGCCCCCATCCAGGGCTTCGAGCCAGTACAGCTCTGCATCGGCCGTCGACCGCCAAGAAATGCTCCGTGGTCCTTCGGGAACCCCCTGCGCCGGAACGTTGTCGGCCAGCGGAGTGTGTGCAATCTCCGAGACGAGTCGGCCCTTCCGATCCCAGACCTCGACAGTGCTCGCAAACCGCCACCAGGCCACCTCATGCGACCAGGGAGCTTCGAGACGGTCCACCAAAAGGTATCGACCATCCGGAGAGGCCGACACACTCGCATAGACTGCTGGTGCTCCCAGCACGGTGTGCTTGCCATTCCGACCGTTGACCAAGACCGGCTCGCTCTGCACGTAGTACTCGAACAAGCGGTCATCGTGCTCGGTCTTCAGCAGGTTTCGGGCCTCATACGTAGACCGGGCTTGGCCCCCTTCGCTCGCCGTGACCATCGGCCCCATCGGAATGGCGGGCGGTGGCGGCGCGGTGCCCCGGTCGGGCACGGCCATCACCAGCAGCGACGACTGATCGGGCATCCACTGGACCGACCCACCCACGAGCACATTGGGAGACAGCCCGACCACCTCCGACACCGCACCACTCACGTCACCCACCCACAGCTCGAAGTGGTCTTCGGTCTCGATGGTGAGGGCAAAGCGCTCCCCGTCCACCGTCCAGCGCACGTTGTGGAGCGCGGCATCTTCAGGCAGCGCGAAGGGAATCGCTTCTGTGTCGGGTGCATCCACGGGGCGAATGCGCGCATTCAGGCCGCCTGGGTCGTCGTGGTACCCGCCGGTCGTGGGGTTCACTCGCTTGCCCGCAAGCTCCAGCCATCCCGCAGCAAAATCCGCCAGCGGTGGGTAGACCTGCGGATCGGCCAGGATCATGTGGCCCGTGTCTGGACTGGTCCAGGTCCACGGCAGGCGTGGTGCGTGAAGCACATCCAGAATTTCTTGCGGCGGCTGCTGCCAGGCCGATCCGGCATGCGCACTGGCGACAAAGAAAGCGGCGTAGAGCATCCATTCATCCTGGAACGTGGTGGAGGACCCGCGTGTCCAGGGTACCGCTTCGCGCCGCAGCATTGAGGGACTGGGACGCCGCGATGCTGGCGCAGAGGACTCTTGCCCACGTCTTTACCCGGAAACCCAGGCCAGCCCCCATGAAGTGCGGCGTTTTGCCGCCAAGGTGTTGCGAATCATCCGTCAAGCGCACCTCTGATATATGATGAGTTTCCTCCAATGCTCGGGAGCGCCATTGGGCACCGCCATCACATGGACCATCATCGCGTGGTTGTCGAATGGTTGGGCCAGCCCTCTTCCCCTTCCCACCACCCACACCCGGTCGGCGTGGAAGACCACCCAATACGACCACATCACCCTGCGGTGCGGCCCCTGGAAGTCGTCGAAGTGGTGCGAAGCAAAGGCCATCTTGCCGGCACCCATCGACACCGTACTCACGATGCTGGTGGATGTGGAAGCACTCCCTCGGCTCTTTCCGAGCATGATGTCGATGAAGCGCATCGCGCCCGACACCTACCACCAGGTGATCGACTACCCGTTCCCCTACAACGACCGGGACCTCGTACTGGCCTTCTCCCAGTCCTGGGAAGACAGCACACACATCATCGAGTGGCACTCGGTCGACGGGTCAGCCCTTCCCTCCGTGGGCGTGCGGCTCACCCAAGCCCAGGGCCGCTTCGAGCTTCGATCCCGCGCCGATGGTCGGACCGACATCACCTATGTCTGGCATGGCGATGTGGGGCCGGGCGTACCCGAGTGGATCTGGCCACTGGCCTGGCGAAACCAGTCTCGCGAGGTGGTGAGCGGGATGATCAGCGGCCTGCGCCCGCCAGCGGCCACGCCTTGAGGATCGAACCGAGGGGCACCCTGTGGGCCTCCCGACTGCTCGGGCTCTCGCTGCTCGCTGCCGGTCCCGCCCATGCGGCGGAGCTTCCCGCCATCCCTGGCGTGCAAGACGGCGGGTTCGCCATCCAGAGCACCGGTACATACCTCGCCTTCGTGGGGCTCGGCCTCGGATCTGCTGCCCTCGATCGATGGCGGTCTCCCAACGACACGCTCCATCTCGCACAGGTCCAGACCGGATTCTTCGGCTTGGAAGACGGCGGGATGATCATGCTCAACGCCGGGCTGGAAAAGCGGATGGCGCCGTGGTTTGGACATGCCATCGAGCTCAACACCCAGCAATGGTGGCAAGGCGAACATGCCAGCACCGGTGGTGGACTGATGACCTATGGCCGCTGGCTCGTGCCCCTGCGCGGACCCGTGCGGCCGATGATCGAAGGGGGCGCCGGCATTTTCTTCAGTGTGGAACCCTTTCCGGTAGACGGAACGCACTTCACGTTCAACCTGTCCATGCGACTCGGCACCGAGCTCGAGCTCTCTGAGGACTACCGGCTGCGGGTGCTCTACGGACACGTCCACCACTCGAACAATGGCATCGTGATGCCGAACCCTGGAATGGAAGCCCACGGACTCACGGTGGCTCTCGCACGCCGCCTGTGAAGCGCACCCACCACCACGTTACGGGCCCGTCTCTCCCCAGAACGTCTCCAAGGCAGCCATGCCCTCGTCTTTTCGCTGGCGTGAGCACCTGCTCGGTCTCTTCGTGCTGTACCACCTCGGCGCCGTGCTGGCCGGGTCGGTGCCCGCGGCGGTGGGCGGCCTGAGCCGCAGATCCTGGCAGAACCCCACGGTCGCCGCCGAGCTCGACGCGTGGCACCGCACGCTCCGAGAGCTGGGCCTGCGCGCCGACCGCGACGCCTTCGAAGATGGCCTCTACAAAGTGGCGGTGCGCACGGTCCGCTTCCGCAAGCAGCTCACCACCCCCTTCCAGCCGTACTACACGTTCGCCGGAACCAAGCAGGACTGGCGAATGTTCGTGGCCCCGCTCACCCGTCCCGCAAGCTTGCGCATCGAGGCACGCCACTCCTCGGACAGCGAGTGGTTTCCCCTCTACGTTCACCACTCTGCCGAGCACGACTGGCTCGCCCCACAGCTGCGCTATGCCCGCACCCGGCCCGTGCTGTTTCGACTTGCCTGGCCGCGGTACAAGCCTGAATACCGACGCTTCGGCCGCTTCCTGTCGCGCCGGGCCCTCGAAGCCGATGCCTCCCTGTCGGCCGTCCAGGTCGTTTGGGAACGCCGTCGAAGCCCCACGCCGAACCGACGAAAGATCCAACCCATCGAGCGGCAGCGCCCACTCGTCTTCGAGCGCTCGGAGGCGACCGAGTGACCCGCCTTCGCCAGTGGTGGTCCGCGTGGCTCACCGTGCTCGGCCACCGAGAGGTCGGTACCGGACTGGCATGGTTTCGCATGCTCGTGGGTGTCGCTTTGCTGTGGGAGTTCACCGGGCCGCTCGTCACCGACTCGGTCGACCTTTTGTGGTTCACCCTGGAAGATGGCGGGTATCGGGCGAGCAAAGGGCCAGGCGGCTGGCGCTGGCGCCCCTTCGGGGGCTACTCCCCCACAGCGGTGTACCAGATGCTGGCCATCGGCATCTCGGCCGCCATCGGCACCATTCTCGGCGTGGGGGGACGCATCGCACCGCTCGTGGGGCTGCAGGCCTTCATCGCGCTCACTCGCCTCAACGGCAGCGCCGGTGGAGGCGACGACTTCCTGCTGTCGAACATGCTCTGGCTGCTCGTTCTCTCCAACGCCACAGCCACCGGCAGCCTCACGGCACGCTGGCGCACCGGACGCCTCTGGCCCGATGTCTCCGTGCCGGCATGGCCTCGCTACCTCGTGATTGTTCAGCTCGTGGTGATGTACACCTCCACCGGACTTCAGAAGATGAGTCATCACTGGGTGCCCTGGGGCGACCAGTCCGCCCTCTGGTACATCCTGCTGCAGCCATCCTGGCAGCGATGGCCCCTCGAGACCATGCCCGACTGGGCAGCCCCGCTCACCCGAGCCGCCACCGTCTCCACCTGGATGTGGGAGCTGGGTGCGCCGGTCCTGCTCCTGGCCATGTGGTTCCGCGCCACTGCCCGCCGATCCGGACGCTTGCGGACGGTGTTCCAGCGCATGCGCGTGCGGACCCTCTACCTCGCCTTCGGCATGCTCATGCATGTGGGAATCTTCATCGTGATGGACGTGGGCACCTTCAGTCTGGTCTCTCTCGCCGCCTACGCATGCGCGTTCCATGCCGACGAGTATCGAAGCATCACCGCCCGACTTCGTGGCCTCGCTACCGATGCCCCCTGAGGAAGAAACCGCCCTCTGCACCGGCCTCCTGATCGCTCCTTCCGACTCGAAACCCATCGAACACCGTGGGGTTTCCACCTCGAACCCCACCCGCGCACCCACCATCTCGTATGATTCGAACGCGCAACTCTTGCGGTCCGACCGCCGTCTGCGGAGCACACCATGACGCCTACCGCATCCCCCCAACTGCCATCGCTCGAGTCCTTGTGGGCCGGTGCACGCGTGCTGGTCACCGGCGGCAGCGGCTTCTTGGGACAGCATGTCTGCGAGCGCCTCGCGGCTTCCGGGGCCACCCCGCTATCGGTCGGACGTGCCGATGCCGACCTCACCGACAAAGCCGCGACCGAGGCGCTTATGGACCGCCTGCGGCCCGATGTGGTGGTGCACTGCGCCGTCCAGGGCGGAGGTATTGGCTGGATGCGCCAACATCCCGTCGCTTCGGGGCGAGACAACGTGCTGATGAATGTGCACCTGCTCGACGCCGCAGCCCGCTCCCCCGGCTGCACCGCGTTTATCGGTGTGTCGAGTGCCTGTGCCTACCCACGCATCTGTCCGGTCCCTTTCGTTGAAGAGCACCTCTGGAACGGCTACCCCGAGCCCACCAACGGTCCCTACGCCTTGTCCAAGCGCATCATGATGGACCTCGGCCGCGCCTGGCACCAGGAGCGTCCCTCCGGCTTCCTGGCCGTGTTTCCGATTCTGGCGAATCTCTATGGACCCGGCGACCACATTGAGCCAGACCGGGCCCATGTGGTGGCAGCCCTCATGCAGCGCTGCATCGCTCTGCCCCCGGAGCAGCCCCTCACGGTCTGGGGCACGGGCACTGCCACCCGCGAGTTCCTGTACGTGACCGATGCGGCTGAGGGCGTGCTCTCCATGCTCGCCTGGCGGTCCCCACAGCCGCTCAACATCGGCACCGGCATCGAGGTTCCCATCGCCGACCTCGCTCGGGCGGTGGTGCACGCCTGCAGACATCCAGGCGGCATCGCCTTCGACCGCGAAAAGCCGGACGGACAGCCTCGAAAGTGCCTGGACGTCACGCGGGCCAGCACGGAGCTGGGCTGGACCGCACCCACCACCCTCGCCGATGGCCTCCGGCATACCGTGGCCTGGTACCGCACCGCGCTGGCGGAGCGTGCGGGGTGACTCCACAGTCCCGCTGCCGAGTGTTCTGCCTACTCGTCGTTCCCTGGAGCGTTTCGGGTTGCTGGCTGGAGAAGACCTCGGGCGAGCCGGTTCCCCTCGATCCCCGGTTCTATGCGGCGGTCGAGGAGCAACAGGGTGCGCCGGGAGTCGGTGGCGGTCCCTCTGTACCATTCACCACCTACGATGGACCAATGGTGGTAATTTCCGGCACCATCTCCAGTCCAGACTCCGGCTCGATCGAGATCGACATTCGAACACCCGACCCCCTTGCAGAAGGGGGGGTGAAAGGACACGGCAAGATCCAGCTGGAAGAGACCGGTCCCTACGAGCTGTCGGTCCCCCTGAACCTTGGCGAGCTCGAGCTCCAGGCCTTTCAGGACCTCGACGGTGACGGGCCCGGTGGAGACGACCCCTTCGCCCAGGTCAAGCTCGTGGTCGCCGACGCCAACCTCACCGAGATCGACTTCGCGCTGGAGCCCGGCGCCCGCGGCTCGGCGGCAGGTCCGGAGCACTCCGAGGCTGCACCGGGAGCACCCGGTGGTGACCCTGGAGAAGGGCCCGTCCATCAGGAAATGCCCCCCGGTGGTGAAGGCGCCGAGCCTCCACCTGGAGAAGGAGGCAGCGACGGCGAGCCCCCGAGTCCAGGCGGCATTCCGCCATTTGTGGGCATGGAGGGCGACACGGTTCAAATCACCGGCACCCTGCTCTGGCCGGAGGCCCGCGAAGGGGTGTTCGTAGACCTCGACCTGTTTCAGCCAAGCGAGACCGCCGGAGGCGGCCGCGAGATGCTCGGCAAGCTCAAGCTTCCCGTGGGCGATTTTTCGTTTGCCGCGCCTGCATCGTTCGGACCCATCATCCTCGAAGCGTTTGTGGATCTCGACAACAACGGGCCCGGCCAAGGCGACCCGATGGGACGCTACGCTGCCAATCCGGTCACCATCGGTCGCAGCGATGTGTCCGGAATCGTGATCAGTCTCGCCGTCACCGGCGACGGCCGAATGCCCGGCGACTCCCCCCAACCACCGATGAACCGTCCAGACGGTCTATGATGGCAACCTTCGTCATTGAATTGCCATCGCTCCCACTCCCTTGGGCCGTGATAGCTTGCGGAGTCTGATGTAGGAGCCCGTCGTCATGGGACCGCTGTTTGTGTTTGTCGTCAGTCTCATCGCCCCCTCTGCACGTGCGCAGGGGCTTGAGCCGTCTGTTTCCGGAGACCTCACCCTCACGGAGTTTATGGCGGAGCCAGCCGACCCAATTGCCGCATACAATGGCGAGTGGTTCGAGGTGCGCAACAACTCCGGCCGACGACTCGACCTGACAGGCGTTCGCTTCACGTCCACCTCGGGCGGTGGATTCATCGTTCGCACCACGCTGCTCGTCGAAGACACCGAATATCTCGTGTTCGGCGTCAACAACGACCTGTCACTGAATGGTGGTGTCACGCTCGACTACGTGTACCCGTTCGACGACCTGACCATGAACCACACCGGTGACACCTTCACCATCGAGTACGACGGCATCACCCTCGATACCGTCACGTGGGGGAGCACCGTAGGATGGGAGGTACCCGCCACCAACGAGACCCAGCAGGTGAGCCCCAACGCCGAGGCCCTCGAGTGGGCCAACGACCTCGACCACAACTGGTGCGACTCCAGCGACTTCTTCGGCGCGATCTACGCCACGCCCGGCGCCCAGAACGAATACTGCACCTCGGGAAGCGCTGACTTCGACAACGACGGCTACACCTTGGCTGCTGGGGACTGCGACGACCAAGACGACTACGTCAACCCCGCAGCACTGGATGGAAACCGAGACCCCTACGGCAATCCAAACGACGATGCCAACTGCGATGGGGTTCGAGACGACGGCACCATCGATGACGACAACGACGGCTCGACCGAGCAGAGCGGCGACTGTGACGACAGCGATCCATCGCGGTCACCCTCCGAGGTCGAGGAAACCAACAACGTCGACGACGACTGCAACGGCTGCGTCGACGACGTGGACATCGACGAAGACTCGTTCACCACCTGCGACAACGGCCTCGTCATCGACTGCAGCGAAGACGATGGCGTCCAGTGTGGCGACACCATGGGCGTACCGATCGACTTCGATCTCACCAACGCCGACTTCTTCGAGTCCTATCTCGAGGGCAGCTGCGCCTATGCCGTCGATCCCGCTGAAGACGACGAAGACCGGTACGCCTGTGCGCCCGAGGTTCCCTACGATGGCATCGATCAGTCCGGCGATGGCTACGACGCCTGCGACCTCGACCGAGACGGATTTGCCTCCGAGGACTGCCCGAACAGTCCCGATCCCGGCTGGCGAGTCCTCGACTTCGACCGCGAGCCCCTCCCGCGGGACTGCGACGACGCCAACGCCAATGTGTTCCCCGGCGGCGACGAAGGCGACCCCGACCGCGGCGGCATCCCCGATGGCGAAGACAACGACTGCAACGGCGTAGTGGATGATCCGTATCTGGATCTCGACGGCGACGGCTTCACCATGGCGGAAGGGGACTGCCGCGACGCCGACCCGGAAATCGACCCTGAGGCGGCGGCGATGTACCCCGGTGCATCCGAGATTTGTGGAGACGGCATCGACAACGACTGCAACGGCTTTATCGACGACATGTGCGACATCCCTACCGCAACCGCCACACTGGGCGGAGGCGGCATGTGTGGGCTCGCTCCGGCGACCGGAGGCGTGGCTGCCCTCAGCCTCACACTGGTGGCCCTCGCCCGCAGGCGTCGCACCTCTGATGATGCCAGAGAGCCGATCGGATGAGCGTGCTTCTCCCCATCCTGGCGATGGTGGCCTTCGCGTCCACCGCGCATGCGCAAGACGACGGGTCGGTCGACTTCGAGCTCTTCCATCCCGCCGCCGACAACAGCGGCTACTTCACCGTCCCTGGTGGCCGCACGCTCGGACACCTCGAGCTCGGCACCGCGCTGTGGGTGCACCATGCCAACGATCCGCTGGTGGTAACCAACGGCGGACAGCGACTCAGCATCGCCCAGGGGGCCAGCGGCGACCGGGGAGACGGACTGGTCGACAGTCGCTTGCGAAGCGAGCTTCATGTTGGAATGGGTGTGACCGGGCACTTCTCGATGAACGCAGCACTGCCCATCGTTCTCGCACAGCAGGGGTACCATCCCAACGACCTCAGCACCGCCGCACCCAGTGAGCTTGCATCATCGGGACTCGGAGACATTCGGCTCGAGCCTGTCTACGCACCCATCCGCACGGTCGACAGTCCCGTCGGCGTAGCGATTCGGCTCCCCGTCACCGTGCCCTCCGGACGCCAGGACGCCTTGATGGGCGCAGAAGGGGTCACCACCACCCCAGGGGCCGTGGTGGAGCTTGCTGACGGCAACGTGGCTCAGCGCGAGCACATGCTGCGCGCGGCGGTCCAGGCCGCCTACGCCATCCGTCCCAATGACCGCCTGCACGACCTGCAGCTCGGCAATGCCTTCTTGTATGGCGTGGCAGCCGCCATCCATCCCACCGAAGTCGTGGAGTTCATCGCCGAAATTCACGGCGAGATCGGCGGACCGCAGGGCAGCCAAGCACCCGGCGAGGCGCTTGTCGGACTGCACTTCTTCGGGTCCGACATGGTGAATGTCCGCCTGGGAGGCGGCACAGGGCTGTTCGGCGGCGTCGGCGCACCCGACTGGCGGGTCGTGGCGGGCTTGTCGATCACGCCTTCCTTCGACCCTTCCGCCCGAGATGCCGACCGTGACGGTATTTCCGATGATATTGACCGCTGTCGGGAAGTGCCGGAAGACATCGACCAGTTCCAGGACAACGATGGCTGTCCTGACAAAGACAACGATGCCGACGGAATCCTCGATACGTTCGACGAGTGCCCGGACGACGGCGAGGACAACGACGGCTTTCAAGACAAAGATGGATGCCCCGACAAAGACAACGACGATGACGGGGTTCCCGACATCTCCGACCGCTGCCCTCTCGCTCCGGAGACCATGAACGGGCACCGCGACGAGGATGGCTGCCCCGACGAACCCGACTACGGAGATCGCGATCGAGACGGAATCCTCGATAGCGTCGATCGCTGTCCTGACCGTGCTGAGGTGTTCAACGGAGTGGAGGACAACGATGGATGCCCCGATCAAGGGCGGGTCTCGGTCACGGCGGGAGCAATCAAGATTTCCGAGCGCATCTACTTCGACACAGGACTCGCCACGATCCAGGCACGCAGCAACAGCCTCCTCGAAGAAATCGCGAGCGTGTTGAAGTCCAACCCGTCCATCACGAAAGTGCGCGTAGAGGGACACACCGACAATGTGGGCAACGAAGGCACCAACCTTCGGTTGTCCCAGGCCCGGGCAGACTCGGTTCGGAAGCACCTGATCGGTGCTGGAGTCGCGTCGGAGCGTTTGGAGTCTCGTGGCTTTGGTGAGACCTATCCAGTCGTCGACAACAGCACAGCAGAAGGGCGAGCCGCCAATCGACGCGTAGAGTTCATCATCGTAGACCGGGACTGACAACCCCGGCTGGGCAACCATGCCCACCGCGCATCATCCCCCCCCGATCATTGGGCCCAAACCCATCCCTCTCGGCCAAGGCTACCGACCCGGTCCGAACGAAATGCGGTACAGTCCATATTCATTTTCTTCCGTGTTCGGAGTCGCTATGACGGCACGCCTGTCTACTCTTATTTTCCTGGGCCTCCTCGCATCCTGTACCGACAAGGGAATCGAAGGAGACGGAGACGGAAACAGCATCGACACCGCTGGCGACGACGGTGACGGCGACGACACCGACGACGACACCGACGACGACGATGTCAGCTGGGAGGTCGGTGAAGCACTCGAGGCCACACTGGTCGCCGACGACGCCGACGGCTTCTCGGTGCTGAGCACCACCGTGTCTCTCTCCGACGGAACAGCCACCGTCAGCGACGCG
>CAJWOS010000037.1 GCA_913044235.1 uncultured Pseudomonadota bacterium | reverse complement strand
TTTCCGCCCATCCTCGCAGCCACGAGCCCACAGGCCCGTCATCCACACGCGGAGCAGGAGTCAACCCGCAAGCGAGCTCGGCCCCGCGGGCGCGCTACCAGTAGCCGAGAAAGACTCCAAAGTCGCCGCCATCTACGACTCCATCGCCGTTCACGTCGGCGGTCTCGTCTGATGTTCCCCAGGCACCCAGCAACAAGGACAAGTCGGCGCTCGTGACCCGTCCGTCCAGGTCGAAGTCCACTGGCGCATACGGGTAGTCCACCTGCTCGACCGAGTAGCCGCTCAACGCCGTCAGCGCGTTGATGTTCGCAACCACCTCTGGGCCAATCTTCCGATCCGAGTCATAGGCAGTGCCCAGGAAGTAGTTTTGACCCGTGTAGTCGGCGATGAACAGGGGGGTCCCTGAGTCGCCGCTGAAGATGACCCCAAGGTGGTCGGTGATGGGCCCGAACGGCGTGTGCACGAAAGACCACTCCTCGTTGTACGGCTCCCAGTAGTGCACGGCCCGACGCGGGAGCATGCGACCCTGGCTGTCGACGCCGAACACCATCCCAGACACCGGCAAGGTCGCATAGTCGATAAACTTGCTGTACACCGCAATACCGGCGTCTTCTGGCAGCGGCTCGGAAAAGGTGATCAGCTTGAGGTCGGGTCCCACAATGTCGCTGGAGACGCCTTCCAAGACCACCTTGTGGCCATCATCGGCCATGAACTCGACCGCATTCATCTGGCTCGGCACCGCGTCGATGTAGTGAGCGCTCACGAGAGCGTGCTGCGGGGAGACCATCACAATGGCGACGTAGCCAGAGTTGTAGTCGTTGATGTCGGTGCTCGACGACACATGCGGCGACCGGTTGTTGAACCGTCGATCACGCACATTGACCCCAGTGAAGTCATAGCCATCGGGAATGGCCGACGTGTTGTAGGCCACGGGCGTCGCCGGGTCTGCCTTCGTCACTGTGGCGTCGTACTGGTACAGGTCGTGGATGGCTGGGTCGTAGTGACTGATGGGGGCGGCCATGGCCTGGGACAGCAGGGAAAGAACGACAAACATCGGCAACTCCGTTCCGGTTGGGCTTCAGCGCCCACCCGAAAGGTGCCCTGCTCGTTTGTGGCTCGAGGGTGCGATCACGGTGCGGTTGGGGTGCGATGGAATCCACCTCGCACCATCCGAGCGCACCATCCGAGCGCACCTCAGTCGGCCGGCTCCACCAGCGGACGAGCGAACGTGTCGAGGGCACGAGCAAGCGCGACGTCGAGCTCGGACAAGCCACCACAGTCATGGGTCGTGAGAACCACCTCAACCCGGTTGTATACGTTGAACCACTCGGGATGGTGTCCAAGCTGCTCGGCCGACAGTGCGCCACGAGACATAAACGCCCAGGCTGTGCTGAAATCGGCGAATCGATATGTGCGCTGGATGGCATCTCGGCCCTCGACGACGCTCCAGTCCGGCAGGACCTCGGGCAGTCGAGCGCGCTCAGCGTCGGTGAGTGGAGAGGGAATGGCCATGGAAACCTCAGGAAAGACACAGCGACACCGTCTGGGGTGCCGGATGCCGACGTAACGGCACGCACACGGCGAAGCGATGCACCCAAGTCACGGAGACACCGGGCGCCGGTCCCACTGCAAAGCCGCAGCACCCTTGCGAACAGTCTTCCAGCGATGAGCGGTCCATTGATGCGATGCCGCCCTCGCTCGGCACGCTGCCCAATGCATCGGAGCCATCGCCGCCCGGTGCCGGACCCACAGACCCCACCGATGAAGCTTCGCCCCCGCATGGTCTACACTGCGCGGCGGAGGACCCAGTGACCCCTGAGCCCCTGCCGTACCACCGCGCCACCGTCGAACACTTGCGGGCCGCACTGCCCGAGGCCTGGGCCCACTATGCGTCTCACCAAAGCGTAGATGCGCACGAAGATGCGGTCCGCTTGCACCTGCTGCAGACCACGTACCGGATGACTCCTGAAAGCCACCCCGAGCTCCACCAAGAGGTGGCCGAGGTCGCCTCCATACTGGGCCTGTCGCTACCGGTCGAGCTGTACCACCACACCGAACCCGGCGCGTCCAATGCGAGCCTGATCTTCCACCCTGAGCGCCTTCGCCTCACCTTCCAGGGCCCCATCCTCGAGCTCCTCAACACCGATGAGCGCAAGGCCATGGTGGCACACGAGCTCGCGCACCATCTGCTGTGGACCGCCGAAGACGGCGCATTCTACGTGGCAGACCGCTTGCTCCATGGCGTCCATCGGCAAGGACGCTCCGCCTTTCACAGCCTTCGTCTCTTCCAGCTGCACACGGAGTCTTTTTGCGACCAGGCTGCTCTCGTACTGCTTCCAAAGGAACCCGTCATCGCCACCTTGGTGAAGATCACCACGGGCCTGAAGCAGGTCTCGGCCACCGACTTCCTGGCCCAGAGCGAAGAGCTCTACGCTGCCGATGGGGGCGCCGGCTCCGCGGGCTGGACCCATCCCGAGGCACACCTCCGGGCCCTGGCGGTCGCACACTCCACCACTGGTGCAGGCCCCACCACCCGCCGACTCCTCGAAGGTCCAGTCGACCTTGAGACCCTCGATCTGCTGCGCCGCGCAGAGCTCACCACAGTCACTCGCCACCTGCTCGGTCACGTGTTCCAGCCCTCGTGGCTGCGCACCAACGCCCAGCTCGGTCTCCTGCGCATCCTGTTCGACGACGACTTGCCCGCCTTCGAGGCCTGGAGCATCGAGCCGGCTCTCGCCCTCGCCGACTACGGCACCTCGGTATGCGATTACCTCGTGGCCCTGCTCGTCGACGTGACTGCAGCCGACCCGGCACTCGAGCAGCTGCCCATGCTGCGATGTCACCAAGTGGCAGAGTGGCTTGGACTGGCTGACGACTTCGAAAAGGCTGTGAACCGTCAGTTGAAGATGCGTCGCAAAGACATCACCATCGCCCTCGTGGACCGCGACGACACGCTCGCGGCCGCGCAAGAGGCCGCAGAAGCCGCAGAAGCCGCAGAAGCCGCAGAAGCCGCAGAAGCAACGGCGACCGACGATCCGCCGACCGAGCCCAGTCCCTGACCAAGCGCCCAGGCGCGACGCCTCACACGGATGCGGCGATCGCCTGCAGCTCTTTGTCGAGCTTCTTGAGCTTCTTCTTGCCCAGACCACCCAGCGCCTGGATGGCATGGTTCAGCCGGTCGCGGGTGATGTCGCGGCCCAAGATCTCCATGGTGTCGAACAGCGGAAGCCCACTCGGTCGACCATTCATGGCGATGTAGAAGGGCTTCACGAACACCCGCATCTTGAGCCCGCTGTGCTCGCACAGCGCACGCATGATGCCTTCGACACCGTCTTTGGTCCACTCGTCGAGCGCCGTGATTCGCTGCACCGCAAAGTAGAGGTCGCGCATGACCTCACTGGCTTCACGACTGCCGCGCAGCTGCTCGGGATCGATCGGCACGAGGTGGCTCATCAAGGTGTCGGTGAGCCCAATGAGGTCGGTGAACCGCTGCACGCGGGGCTGGACCATCGGCACGAGCCGAGCCAGGTAGTCGCGGTTCAGGCGCCACTTCACGAGCCGCTCGATGAACTCCGACTCATCGAGCCGCTCTCGAATCCAGCGAGCGTTGAGAGAGTTGAGCTTGGGCACATCGAAGACGGGTCCGCCGAGCGAAATCTTCTCGAGCTTGAACACCTCGACCATCTCCTCGAGCGTAAACACATCGCGCTCGTCGGGCATGGTCCAAGCCATATGGCCCAGGTAGTTCAGCAGCCCCTCGGGCAGGTAGCCCATCTCTCGGAACCACCAGAGACTGGTGGGGTTCTTGCGCTTGGAGAGCTTGGACTTGTCGGGGTTTCGCAACAGCGGGAGGTGGCAAAGCACCGGCATCTCCCAGCCAAAGTACTGGTACAGCAGCTGGTGCTTGGGGGCGCTGTTGATCCACTCCTCGCCGCGCATCACGTGGGTGATGCCCATGTGGTGGTCGTCGACCACGTTGGCCAGGTGGTAGGTGGGCAGACCGTCGGACTTCATCAGCACCTGCATGTCGACCTGCGTCCACGGGATGCGAATCTCGCCGCGCAGCACATCGTCGAACACACACTCGCCCTCGCGGGGCACCACCATGCGCACCACGTGGCTCTCTCCAGCCGCAAGCCGCCGCTCGACCTCTGCCTTGTCGAGCGAGAGGCAGTGGCCGTCGTAGCCCGTGACCGGACTGCCACTCTGGCGCTGCTCCGCGCGCATCTGGATCAGGCGCTCCGAGGTACAAAAGCAGTGGAATGCATGCCCCTTCTCGATGAGATTTTCGGTGCACTTCTTGTAGAGCGCCGACCGCTCCGACTGTCGATAAGGGCCGTGCGGCCCCCCCACATCGGGGCCCTCGTCCCACTCGATCCCCACCCAACGCAGCGCGTCGAGAATCATCCGTTCGCTGGCTGCAGTACTGCGCTTCTGGTCGGTGTCTTCGATGCGCAGGATGAACTGCCCGCCGTGTTTCTTGGCAAAGCAGTAGTTGAAGAGAGCCACATAGGCCGTGCCCACATGGGGGTCACCAGTCGGAGAAGGCGCAACGCGAGTACGAACAGTCATGGGACATCCTGGATCGGCCGAGCGCGTAACCCAGTGTCGATGGATGCGATGGCCACAGTCTCTTCTCCAGCCCCACGGGCCAGTCCAACATGCAGTCACACTCGGAACCGACCGCCCGTGTGCGCTCGATGGCGTACACTCCGCCGCGGAGGCCAGCCATGCGGGATGACACCTTCTTCGACCTGCTGCGCGCGGGCGATGTGACCGAAGGTCGCGGAAACGAAGAGCTGGTTCGGGCGATCGTACCTCTCCTCGAACAGCTGCACGCCCTACACGAACAGGGACAGGTAGGTCCCCTCGATACCGTCGACCTGGTGCTCTCGGTCAACGGACACTTGTGGTTTCACGCGTCGGATGCCCGACCGCCCACCCTGGCCGAGGACGCCGTTCGGGCCCTCGAGCGAGACCGTACCGGCACTGGCATCGAGGTCGTGAGTCGCACCCGAGAAGCGCTGGATCTCGACCAAAACGCCTGCATCCGCAACGACATCCACCCCCTCGGCGAGCCCGTCACCAGCCCCTGCTGGCTGTCTGGCTATGGCTCCTGGGAGTTGGAGACAGGCCACCATGATGCCCTCACAGACATCTTCCTGGCCGGTCTGCTCTTCGCCAGTCTTGCCGTGGGACTGGACTTCACCGAGCCCCCCGAGCTCCAGCGGTTCATCTCCACCCGCCACCGCCTCACCCAGCTCAACGAGCGACTCCACCCCGTGCTCGCTCGGGCCATCGTGCGTATGACCGAGCTGGATCGCCACGCGCGGGTGCAGGACCTCGGACCGCTAGTGGCTCGACTCAAGAGCTACCGCGATGTGGACGAACGCCTCGACACCGACCTCGACTTCGAGTCCATCGAAGGCTTCCATACCGCCGACCGCACCTCGCGACGGAAGCTGATCCAGAGCGTGCTGCAGACCCGCCTGTACGACCTCTCCCGCCGCAACCGCCTGCTGCACTTCAAGCCCACTCTACAGATGCTCGACCTCACGATGGCCTCGGTGCCCACGCAGCTCGCCGTGGGAAGCATTGCCGCCGAAGACCTCTTCTTGTGGGACGGCCCGGGGGGAGAAGCGCTCTCGACCGGCAAGAGCATCCGCCTCGACCGCTACTTGCGCTTCGAGGACTCGCCATGGATCAAGGGCATCCTCGACCGCTGCCGCTCCGGCGACCGTCGATCCCGTACTGAGGTGGGCTTCAGTTCCTTGCGGCTCGTGATCGCGTTTTTGAACTGGCACGACCTCAAGGAAGACGCCGAAGCCCGCATCCGATCGCCACTGCTGCTGCTTCCGGTAGAGCTCACCCTGCAGAGAGGGGTGCGCAACAGCTACCAGCTCACCCCAATGAGCGAGCTGGCCGAGGTCAACCCGGTCCTGCGACATGTGCTCGACGAGACCTACGGCTTGAAGCTCCCCGAGCAAGTCGATCTGGGCAAGTCCGATGTGGGGATGTTTCATGAAGCACTGCAAGCCGCCATTCAGCGCAGTGAGCCCGCAGTCACCCTCCACAAGCTCTCCCGACCCCAAATCACTCTGCTCCGGCAGACCGCTCGCCGTCGCACCGACTCCTGGCGACGTCGCAGCCGGGTGTCGGGGCGAGGCCTGCGCAACACACTTGGCGTGGACTACTCCTACGCGAAAAGCAACTTCCGTCCCCTCGGACAGCAGCTCTTTCTACAGCATGTGAAGCCCGAACCGCTCTCGCTCGAGCATGCGCTCGCGAACGCCGCCACACCCAGCGAGACCTCGCAAGCCCCTTCGGCCGAGCCCGAGATCCAGGTGAGCCAGAGGGAGGTCTACGAGCACACCGAGGCAGCATCGGGCCCCTACGACTGGGCAGTCGATCTCACGCACACCACACTGGGCAACTTCAACTACCGCAAGATGTCTCTCGTACGGGACTACGATCGGATGCTCGAAGAGGACGACGGACACGAGCACCCTGCCTTCGACACTCTGTTCTCTCTCGATGCGCGCGACGTGACCGCTCCCGATCCCGAGCGCGCCGCTCTCGACCTCTTCACCGTGGTGCCTGCCGACCCGAGTCAAGCGGCCGCTGTGCGCTGGACCCGCTCCGGTCGCTCCTTGATCATCCAAGGACCGCCCGGCACCGGCAAGTCCCAGACCATCACCAATCTCATTGCAGACTGCGCCGCTCGCGGCCAGCGGGTGCTCTTCGTGTGCCAGAAGCGCGCCGCGCTCGATGTGGTCTACCACCGCCTGTCGCAGCATGGCCTCAACGAGCTCTCGGTGATCATCCACGATGCGCAGGGAGACAAGAAGGCCTTCCTCAACGATCTGAAGGCGGTCTATACAGACTGGACCCGCCCGATGGTCTGGCCCAGCGTGCGCTCGGAACGAGATGCACTCCTGGAACGACTCAAGGAGCCGCTGTCGGCCCTCACACGCTTCGCCGAGGCCATGCAGGCCCCCGTGCACGGCGGCGCACGCAGCCTCATTGAAGTGTTCGGCGACCACCTTCGGCAGAGCGAGGTGCCGTCCCTGTCTCGGGTCGATCAGGAAGCCGTTCCCGCCCACGAGTCGTGGGCCGCCCACCGCGATGCGATCCACCAAGCCGGTCGCGCCCTCACCGCTGCCGGCGTGTCGCCGGTCATCGCGAAGCTCCCACTGCGGCACCTCGGCGCCCCCCTGCTCTCCGAGGCACAGCCGGTGCGTGCACTCCAAGCGGGGCTCGACCGACTCGACGCGCTCCGCGCAGAGGTGCAAGCGGCCGCCGACCAGCTGGAGCCGGGGGCGACCGCTCGTCAGCTCCACGAAGCGCTCGCTCTCGCCGATCAAGTTGCCCCGTTGCTGCCCCACAACCTCGGACTGCTCGATCCATCATCGGGTCGGTCGCTCCTGCTCACACAGGCCGTCGCGGCCGAGTCCGAGGCCAGCCGCAGCCTCGAGAGAGCGCGAGAGGGCACCCTGCACTGGCAAGAAAAACTCTCGCCCGGAGACACGTCGACCGCCTTGCAGCAAGCGGAGCGGCTCGGCAACCTGTTCATCCTGTTCTGCTTGTTCATGCCCACCTGGTGGCAGCTGCGCAGCCTCCTCAACCAGCGCTACACCTTTTCGGCCCACACGGTGAAGCCCACCTGGGTTCAGGTCCTCACCGGACTGTCCCACGAGCACTCGGCACACGATGCCCTCGAAGATCTTCAGGCTGCCCACCGAGAGCGGTTCGGTCATGCGAATGCGCTCTCCGGACTGGTCGAAACAGTCCACGCGATCCGCCAACACCCCGACCGCACTCCCTTCCAGCAGCGGCTGGTCCAGGCTTGGTCGCGCGACGCCTCCGCGGTCCAGGCCATCCTGGCCGCCCGAAGCTCTATCGCCGCCCTCCGGGCTGAGGCCGACCGCATCTTCGACCGCGGCGGCACGCTGTCTCCCGCCGAGCTCACCACACGCATCACAGAGACCCGGGGCGCCGTCGATCTACTGCCCGATGTGTTGTCGGCACTGCGACAGCTCCAGGCAGCCCCCGCCGCGGTTCGGGAGGCCGTTCGTCTGCTCCCCCTCACTCCCGACGAGTGGGACGCTGCCGTGAGCCAAGCAGCCATCGAGCGCACCTTGGCCCGCAACCGGCCCGTCGCCAGTTTCGGTGAAGAGGTGCTGCGTGGACACCAAATTGCCTTGGCCCATGGCGTACACCAGCTCCAGGCCCTCAATGCGCGCTGGATCCGCGAGCGGGTGCGCGAGCGCTTTCGAGCCCATCTCGACCTCTCCAGCCGGTCGGCCGCTGAGCTCACCAAAGACGAGAAGGCGTTCAAGAAGTCCTACAATGCAGGTCGCAGAGAGCTGGAGCGCGAGTTCGAGAAGGTCATGCGCCACAAGTCGATTCGCGCCCTGTCAGCGGCCGACTCGGGTGGCGTGGTGTACGATCTGAAGCCCATCTGGCTGATGTCTCCCCTGTCGATTTCTGACACCATCCCAATCGATGAAGACCGTTTTGATGTGGTCATCTTCGACGAGGCGAGCCAGATCCCTCTCGAAGAGGCCGTGCCCGCAGTCTACCGAGCGCCCCAAATGATCGTGGTGGGGGATGAAAAGCAGCTCCCACCCACCAATTTTTTCGCGAGCAGCCGCACCCCCGACGACACCGAGATGGACGCCGCTCTTGCTGAGGTCCACTACGATCTCGACGCCGAGAGCTTTCTTTCCCACAGCGCACGCTGCCTGCCCAGCACCATGCTCATGTGGCACTACCGAAGCCGCCACGAGGCCTTGATTCGCTTCTCCAACCAAGCGTTCTACCAAGGCCAGCTCCGCACCGTGCCCGACCGCCGCCGCACAGTGGAACGAGACCCCATCCGGGTCACCGATCCCACCGATGGTCAGAGGCACGCCGCCTTCGTGGTGGACCGACCACTCAGCTACCACCGCCTCGACGATGCCCCGTATGCCAAGAGGGTCAACCCCGGAGAAGCCCACTACATCGCCGAGTTGGTGCGGGGCCTGCTCACCGATCATCCAGCGCATACCCTGGGCATCGTGGCCTTTTCCGAGGCCCAGCAGGGGGAGATCGAGCGGGCTTTGGGCGGGCTTGCAGGCAAAGACCCTCTCTTCCGCCGAACCCTGGATGCTGCCATCGAGCGCGAAGATGATGGCCAGCTCGTGGGCCTGTTCGTCAAGAATCTTGAGAACGTACAAGGGGATGAGCGCGACATCATCATCCTCTCGGTCTGCTACGGCCCCGATGCTCACGGAAAGATGCGCATGAACTTCGGTCCCATCAACAAGGGCGGCGGCGAGAAGCGACTCAACGTGGTGTTCAGCCGAGCCAAGCGGCACATGGCCGTGGTGAGCAGCATCGACCCGGAGCAGATCACCAACCTCTACAACGACGGTGCACACTGCATGAAGCGCTACTTGCAGTTTGCGCAGGCCGCGTCTGTCGACGACGACATCACCATGAACCAGGTGGCCCGAGCTCTGCGTCGACAGGAGGTCCACCGCACCCCTCGCAATCCGGTGGCCGAAGCACTGGGAGATGCACTGGAGGAATGCGGTCTCGTGGTCCAGCGTGATGTGGGCACCTCTGACTTCCAGGTCGACCTCGCCGTGGGCCGCGACGACGAGGACACCTTGTCGGTGGCCGTATGGATCGACAGCCCGAAGACCTATGCCGACTTTGATCCCCTCGAACAACACCAGGTGCGCCCGAGTGTGCTTCGGGCCTTCGGCTGGACCGTGGTCACGGTGCTCTCCAAGGACTGGCTCGCCGATCCCGCCGGCTGTGTGGCCCGCGTACAGCACGCCCTGGACCATCCCGAGAGTGTCGCGTTCCCACCTCCCCCCGCCATCGCCGAAGAGCTGGCACCCGAGGAAGTCGTGGCGCCCGAACCCGGCGCGCCAGGCGAGCATGGACCCATCGTGCTCGCTTCAGCCACAGTGGTGCTCACTGGGAGCTTCCAGAGCTTCACGCGAGCGGAGGCCACCGAGCGCATCCGGGCAGCCGGTGGACGGGTCGCCACCGCGGTCACCCGGCGGACGACGGTGGTGGTGGTGGGGATGCGTCCGGGCTCGAAGGCCCAACAAGCCCGCGAACGCGGCATCCCCATCCTCGATGAAGCTGGTCTGCTGGCCCTTCTCGAGCCGCCACCGGCATCCGAGGTCACCGCACACTGAGCGTCTGTCCTCGCCCCAGACCACGCACCAAGCAGGGATTCCCAGTGGCTCTCGACATCTGCTGAGCCACTGGGCTACGGTTTGACCTTCTGGAGAGATGTAAACGTTGCTGATGGGACCTGCACTCGTGGCGCTCGTGGCCAGCGCACCGGCACACGCAACCGAGGTGTTCGCCAAGCGCGAAGATGTCTCGTGCGAGACCTGCCACGACAACCCGGCCGGAGGCGGCCCCCGAAACCTCGTGGGTCTGTACTACGCCGCGACCGACACGCTCCGTTCCGACCGAGACACGCCACTGGCCATCGAGGAGATGGGCAACGTGGTGCAGGGCTGGCTGTTGGAAGTGGCCGCCACACCACCGGAAATCATCTGGCGCTACACCACCCTCAACGGCCTTGAGACCCTCCCTGCGCCTGCGTACGCCGCAGTCACCGACACCGAGCTGCTTCGACGGCTCTCCCTCGATCTCCGCTCCGACCTGCCCGACCCCAAAGACACCCAAGCCCTCCTATCGGGTGACACCACCATCGAGGCCCTGGTCGACGCCTACCTCGACAGCGACGACTTCTACTGGACCATGCGGCTGTACCACCGCGACCTCGTGCGCCCACGCACGGGCATCTTCAACCAGACCGCTTCCCTCGCTCCCATCCGCACCATCGAGGCCGCGGACGGCAAGAAGGTGTGGCGCAGCGACTACCGTGCAGGCGAGGAAAAGCGCGGCTCCTGCGATGCCCATTCCCGCGTGCCCGTTGCGCCCTACTGGGCCCGGCACTCCAAGGTGCAGGTGTGCGCCAACACGGCCTCCACGCTGCGATACGTTGGAAGCGACCGCTCCATCGACTGTGCCACCGAGCAAGGGCAGAAGTCCGGTCGCTGCGGCTGTGGACCACACCTGCTGTGGTGCTACCGCTCCGACGACTATGGGCGAGTGAAGCGTTCCATGGTGCAAGAGGGCGCCCGGATTGCCGACGAGATCCTTCGCAACGACCTGCCCTACACCGAGCTGGTCACCGCCGACTGGAGCATGTGGAACGGGCGACTCGAGCACTTTTACGCGCGGCTCGACGGACGACTGGGCGAGCTCGACGACCCGAACGTAGAGCGACGCTGGCACCGGGTCGAGCGCGGCCCTGAGCACAGCGGGGTGCTGTCCACCCACATGTACCTCAACTATTTCTACAACGGTCGACGGTGGGCCCAGCGCACATTCGAGACCTTCCTCTGCCACGAGACCGTGCCTGACTTTGAGCTGCTCGACGAAGTCTCACTCGACCATCCCATCTCCTATCGTACCCATCCCACGGCGATGGCCGACGTCAACGTGAACTCCGGGCGGGCCTGCGCTGCATGTCACCTCCAGCTCGATGGCCTCTCTCGCGTCAAGGACCGCTGGGACAACTTCGGGCAGTACTACGACACCGGATTTGGCGGCGACGCGGTACCGCAGACCGCAATCTTTCTCGGTCAGGAAGTCGATGGACTCTCCGCATTCGGAGAGGCTCTCGCACACTCGGAAGCCTTCGCAGACTGTGCCACCAACCAGCTTTGGGAGCACCTCACCGGACATCGCTTCCGCCCAGAGGAGAGCGCCCTCCGCCGAGAGCTCGTGGCTGGCTTCGTGGCATCCGATCACAACTTCCGCCAGCTCGTGCGCACCATGGTGCTCACCGACGCCTACCGCGACGAGGCGAACCTCAAGACCATGGAGCGAGAGCTGTACCAGCGCACCATGCGCACGCTGCTCAAGCAGAAGTGGAGCGTGGGCGACAAAGATGGCTTCGACCGCTACTACGATAAGGTAGGCGGCATGGACTATCGGCGCATCGAAGCGCGCGACCGCACCCCCTCTCCGGCCTACTCCATGGTGCAGTACAAGGCCGCCGCGGAGCTATGCGCCAAGGCCATGGAATCCTCCGAAGCCCCCTTGATCAAGGGCATCGAAACCACCCGAAGCCCCAACGAAAACACCCTCGATGCCGTGATCGACACATGGTTTCTCCACACCTATGTGCGTCCCGCCGCGCAGGTCTCCGACGACGACCGCATGCTGTTTCACGACGTGTTCCGCCAGGTCGAGCAACGAGAGGGACCCCAGCAAGGCTATATGGCCATGTGCACGGTGATGTTGGCCTCCGAAGACTTCGCCCTCTACTGAACCCGAGTCCGTCATGCCCTCCTTCGACCGTCGTCGCCTGTTGCAGAGCCTCGCTCTGTCGGCCCTCGGTGCAGGAATCCCAGGGTGCGAGCGGTCTCGCTACGACCTCGATTATCTCGAAGACACGCCCGACTTCACCCACCAGCGAGCCCCCCACTACTTCGTATTCTACTTCTTGATGGGCGGCTGGGACATCACCACACTGACGGAGCCCCGCGTGAAGGGAGCACGGATGTCCCCCTCGTACAAGCCCGGCGCCATCTTCGAGTACGGCGGACACAGGCTCGGTCCAGCCATGCAGCCCCTCGTTCGGCACATGGACCAGATGGCGGTCCTCCGTGGGCTCCGCGCCACCGCACTGAACCATCCGCAGGCACGGTTCCAGCTCGTGACTGGAAAGTTCCGCGAGCCTCGGCAGGCACCCGCTGCATCCATCCAGACCCGACTCGCCGACCTTATCGGCCGCGATTACCCCATCCCCAACCTCTCTGCCGATGGACTGCGGCCGGCCACCTTCCTTGGCGACTACGACCCTCATCTTGAGCCCTTCCGCATCGGCGAGATGTATGCCCTCCGCGGGCTGTCCCGGCCCCGAGGGCCGATGATCGATCAAGAAGATGTGGTCTTCGAGGCCCTACGAAAGCGGGATGCTGCCTACGTGGCGAAGCATGCCGAGAGTGCCATGGCCGAGAACTTTGCCGCGAGTGCAGAGCTCGCGCGACAGGCCGCCGAGAGCGACTATCGCTGGCGAGCATCAGAATTTGTCGCTCCCCGATTCAAAGAGACTGCAAACCTCGAGCACAAGAATCGCTGGGGCTATCAGGTGCACCTGGTGGTCGAAGCGATCCGCAACGACATCGCCCCCATCATCACGGCGGGAAGCGGTGAGTTCGACGCCCACAACGAGCACGACTACGGCTACCACCAGCGGGCCATCACTCGATCCATGGAGGCCGTCGCCGCCATCTGTGACGGGCTGGCGGAACACCGCACGGCCGATGGAGGCACTCTGCTGGACCGCACCACCGTGGTGATCTCGAGCGAGTTTTCCCGCCAGCCATGGATCAACGAGCTCGGTGGCAAGCACCACTGGGATGCCAACGCCGCACTCTTCCTCGGCAAGGGCGTGCGCGGAACCAAAGGCGGACTCACCATGGTGGGAGAGTGCGACGAACAGCTCTTCCCGCAACCGCTCAACCCCGTCACCGGCAAGCCCGACCGCGGAGCCGACGACGTCACCAACGGACACTTCCTGGCCACGGTGCTCGCAATGGCCGGCATCGACCCCGGCCCGCACTTCGACCAGTCCCCAATTCAGGGGCTGATCGCATGATCCTGCTCGGACGACTGCACGCCCTCGTGGTGCACTTTCCCATCGCTTTGCTGCTCGTGGCGGTAGCACTCGCTGTCTGGGCCCGCAAGAAGGGTCAGCCGCTCGCATTCATGCGCCCCCTCCTCGGCCTCGGTGCCATCAGCGCAATCGCAGCCGTCGCCACCGGGCTCATCCTCGCCGACGAGCAAACCTTCTTCGGCGTGACCGCCCGCCAGCTTTCGTGGCACCGCAACCTGGGCATCGCCACTGCCATCGTGTCTTCGCTGGCTGCGTTGGCTGCATTCCGCAGGATGGGCGTGGCGGTGGCACTCACCGTCGTCGGAGCGCTCACTGTGGGCGCTGGTGCCCACTTCGGTGGAGTCCTGGTACACGGAGATGACCACTTCGTGGTGTCGACCGCCCCCAAGCGGGTAGGCGGCTCGGTCAGCAGTCGCGCTACCAAACAAGTGGCCCGTCCGCCCGTCATCGCCGAGGTCGACGAGATCCCCACGCCCGTCCCATTCGCCATGGTCGATCACGTCTTCAAGCGGTCCTGCATTCGCTGCCACGACGCCCGCAAGCGAAAGGGAGAGTTTCGCCTCGACCGGCAGGAGCTCGCCCTGAAGGGGGGCTCCGAAGGCATCGGAATTGTTCCCGGCAACCGCGGCCGGTCCCTGGTGTTCGAGCGGGTCTCGCTCCCGCAGGACCATGATGACTACATGCCCACCAAGGGGCAGCCTCTCACCGCAGCGGAGGTGGAGCTGGTCGGGAGATGGATCGACGAAGGCGCCGTCTGGAACTGACCCCCGGCTGGTAGCCAAGGGATGGACACGGTAAGCGGCAAGCTCTCCTGCCAACGACCTTTCCGTGCTGTTCAACTCCCTCGAATTCGCTGCATTCTTCGCCATATTCTACGTGGCGTACTTGCTGCTGTTCCGCTGGCGACGGCTACAGAACGTCTTGCTGCTGGTGGCATCCTATGTGTTCTACGGATGGTGGGACTGGCGGTTCCTGTCGCTCATCGCGATCAGCACGCTGGTGGACTACGCCGTCGGTCGAGGACTCGCCAGCTCCGAAGATCCCGTCTACCGAAAGCGGCTCGTGACCACCAGCATCGTGGTCAATCTCGGCATCCTCGGCTTCTTCAAGTACTTCAACTTCTTCGTGGCATCGTTCACCGATGCGATGGCTTCCCTGGGCTGGCAGGTCGATGCCCTCACACTGAACATCATCCTGCCTGTGGGCATCAGCTTCTACACGTTCCAGACCCTCTCGTACTCGGTCGACGTGTACCGAAAGAAGATGCCCGCCGCCGACAGTCTGCTCGACTTTGGCGTATTCGTGGCCTTCTTTCCGCAGCTCGTGGCCGGTCCCATCGAGCGCGCCGCACGATTCCTACCGCAGGTGCAGCAGCCCCGCCGACTGAGCGCGGGCCAGTGGGAAGCGGGCCTGTACCTGCTGGTCTGGGGGCTGTTCAAGAAAGTGGTGCTGGCCGATAACGCCGCCCAGATCGCCAACACAGTGTTCAACGACCACACCAGCTACGAGGGGCTGGATCTGCTGGTGGGCGCCCTGGCGTTTACCTTGCAGATCTACGGCGACTTCTCTGGCTACAGCGACATCGCCCGGGGGCTGGCCAAATGGCTGGGCTTCGACCTGATGCTCAACTTCCGGCTGCCCTACTTCGCCCGCGACCCGAGCGACTTCTGGGAGCGGTGGCACATCTCCCTGTCCAGCTGGCTGCGCGACTACCTCTACATCTCGCTCGGCGGCAATCGAGGCGGCACCATCCTGACCTGGCGCAACCTCGCCCTCACGATGCTGCTCGGTGGTCTCTGGCACGGTGCCCGCTGGAACTTCGTGATCTGGGGTGCCTTTCACGGGGCCATCCTGATTGCGTACCGCATCCTGCGTCCGAACCGGAGCACCGATCCCCCTGGGGTGGCCGGCTGGGCCAAGGCCGGCCTGGAATGGTCGGTCATGAGTGTGTTCACCGTGATGGGCTGGATCATCTTCCGAGCCGAGACCGCCGAGCAGATCGGCTACTTCTTCACCCACATGGGGCCGTCTACATCGAGCCAGACCGGCGAGCTCTTCCTCCAGCTGGTCTTCCTCTGGATCCCCCTCTGGCTGGTCCAGATCTGGCAGCACCGCACCCGCGACCTGCTGTGTTTTACCAAGGCTCCCGCTCCCGTCGGCGCGGCCTTCCTCCTGCTGTGCGTGGCTTCGAGCGTCTTGTTTGGCGTGCGCGAAGACATCGAGTTCATCTACTTCCAGTTCTGAGGCCTCCTGCACCGGTCCATGCCCAAGTACCCCACCAAGCCCCGCCTTCCTGATGAACGGATCGGTCAACCGACCGTCTCGCGAATCGTGCGCGTGGCCATAGCCGTGATCGCTCTGTTCATCGGGCTCAATGTGCTCGCCAGCTGGTACCTTCGGCACTACGGCACCAACCTCGGCTATCGCATGGTCACGGCCAAGTACGACATGCTCGACGAGCTGGCCGGTACGAAGCCCGCCGACTGGCTGATCCTCGGCGACTCGAGCGGAGCCCACGGCATCGTGCCCGAGGTGTGGGCCGAGGAAATGGACGGCGGAACCACCCACAATCTCGCCATCCTGGCCAACCTTCTCGTGGTCAACGACGCCTGGATGCTCGAGGAGTACCTTGAGCGGGTGGGCACCCCCAAGCACGTGGTGCTGGTGCACGCACACGACGTCTGGCATCGGGGCTACAACAGCGCGCTGATCGGACAGATCCCTCGCCCCTGGGGGTTCTGGAACCGCCGCTCCCCGAGCATCTCGATCGCGTCGAAGTACCTCCGCAACGTGGCCCTGAGCCGGTTCCTGCCCCTCTACGCAGAGTCCGGAACCCTCCAGGCCCACCTGCGACACCTCGGACCCGACCGCGACCTCAACTTCGAGATGGACGACGGTGGGTGGATTCCAGGACAGCCCTATACTCCCGCACGCTTGCGCGCCGACACCAAGCGCACCATCGAACATCTCGAAGAGAATGCATTCAAGATGTCGAAGCACAACGTGCGGGCGCTTCGCGTGTTGGGAAACACGGCAGACCGAGAAGGCTTCGACATCTACGTCACCCATGCACCGATGCTTCGCTCGATTGCTCGCCGGAAAGACTTTCGCCGCTACACCGCGGATGCCGATGCCCGGATCACCAAAGAGACCCGCGAAAACCCACGGGTCTATGCCGTGTCTGATGTGGTCGGGTTTTCATCCACCTCGCTCGAGTCCTACGCCGACCACGTCAACCCCGATGCGGCGCCCAGCTACACGCGCAAGCTCGCCCAGGTCGTGAAGCGCTTTCGCACCCAGAACGGCCTTGATCAGCCGCTCCAAGACATCCGAACCGACTTCACGCCACCCCAAGGTGTGGTGCTCGAGCGTCCATCCGACCGCAACACCGTCTCCTTGCTTTTCGGTGGAGACACCAGCTTCGCCCGCGGCATCGACCAGACCATCACGCGCGCCGGAGCTGGCGATGCGGCCGTCGTCTTCGAGCAGCTCAAGCCACTGTTCTCGAGCGTCGATCTCACTTTTCTCAACCTCGAGTGCGTGCTGAGCGACAGCCTGGCCCAGCAGGCGAAGAAGCGCTGGAAGATTCGAGCGCCCACCAAGCACGTGCGCGCACTGGTCGATGCGGGCGTGGACCTCGTGTCGGTCTCCAACAACCACACACTCGACTTTGGCAACCAGGGCTTTGCCACCACCCTCGACACCCTTGAGCAAGCCGGCGTGCCCTACGTGGGTGTTCAGTACAGCGATGAGGCGCGCCAAGAGGTCACCATCACCCGCCTGGGAGACCAGACCTTCGGCTTCCTCGCCTATACCGACATCTCCAAGTGGCCGGCCGTGGCGTCCGACCACCCGCAGTACTTCTGGCCCAAGCCCGCCAACTACAATGTGGATGCCATCACGGCCGACATCGAGCGCGCCCGGAGCCAAGTCGAACACCTCGTGGTGAGCGTGCACTGGGGTGATGAGTACTCCATGCTCGTAGAAGACGACCAGCGAGCCGCCGCACGAGCCTTCATCGACGCCGGCGCGGAGCTGATCATCGGGCATCATCCCCATGTTCCCCGCCTCGTGGAGACCTACAAGAATGGCCTCATCGCCTACAGCCTCGGCGATCTGCTGTTCGACAAGCGCACCCCCTACAAGTCGGTTCGAAACCGTCGACGCTTCCTGCTTCAAGTCGACTACACCGACGGCGAGCGCTCCGACGTAATCCTCCATCCAATCCACAGTCTCGAAGATCACATTCCATATCCAAAGCCCGATCTGGATGTGGCCTCGTGGATGCCGGAGCCAAACCCCACGCCATGGCGGGCCGCCGACCACCTCGCAGGCGCCACGGTCACCCGAACCGCCGAAACCACCATCACGCCGTGCGATGAATGGGTCACCAAGAGCCCAACCGCGCGGAACAATGGCTACCTGCAGTGGCTTCGGCCCCGGTGGGTCTGCGCCCACGACCGCGAGCAGCCCTGGCTCACGGTGGCGGTCAGCGGCGATCGGTCCGATGAAGTCTACAAGCGCACGATCTGGGCCCACCCCCACCCCGACGGACCCCTCACGATCCGCTTCCAGGATGTGCCGCTGGGAGCCTCTATGGGCGGCATCGCCGGCATCCCCGACTGGCCGCTCACCCTCGCCGGCGACGGGGACCATCCTCCGATTCAGATGAAGGTTTCGCTCGACGGTGCGTGGGTGCACACCACCACAGTGCCCTACGAGGCCGGCTGGGAGACCTTCACGGTCGACACGAGCGATCGAGCGGGCACGATCGGCACCGTGGAAGTGCAGCTCCAGGGCGGGGCCCCCTTCGAGACCGGCTTTGGGTTCGACTTGATGGTGAACACACAGCCCTGATGGGCACCCCGTCGGTTCGAGCCCCATCTACGACTTCTGCCACTCCAGACGAAACGCACGCGCCGGATTGGACCGGCCGGATCCGCGTGGATAGGCCCGGCAGTGCCAGGCGGGCGGTCGCTATCGACGCCGAGCCGAAAACGCGCATCCCCGAGGCCTCGATGAACGACCTGAACCAATACGACGTGGTTTCGTTGAACGATCTCCAGGTGGAGTGCCTGGTCGGCATTTATGCCCAGGAACGCATCGACCAGCAGCCCCTGGTGATCAACTGCGACATCTACCTCGACCGACGCCCGGGGAAGTTCGGCGACGCTCTGGCCACCACCATCGACTACGAAGTGCTTGCCGGTGAGATTCGCTTCATCCTGTGTGAGGGCCAGTTCCGCCTGCTGGAGACCGCCGCCGAAGCGCTCTGCTCGGCCATCCTCGGTCCCCCTGCGCCTGACCGGAGTCGCAAGGCCCCCGCGGCCGTCACCCTCACACTGCGGAAGCCCCAGGCGCTCGCCGGCGTGGCCGTCCCGGCCGTCACCATTCACCGCACCCGCGACGAGCTCACGTTCACCGAAGAAAAGAACTACTTCGGCCGCGCACTCATCCTGCACGAGAACCGCGACTGTGGTGTGTATCGCCTGTGCATCCCGCCTGGCGGCGCCATCCCACCGCACATGCACGGCACGCTGGGCGAGGCCGAGCTGGTGATGTCAGATGGTCTGTTGCTGCAGGGCGAGCCGATCTCGGCCGGACTGGGCCACGCTTGGCCCCACGGATTCGTGCACACCTACTCCAACCCCACCGACAAGGAGCGGTCGGTCCTGTGCATCAACCGCCCGATCTTCTTTCTCGAAGATGAGCAGCTCGTGGACCCCAGCGCGCCCCTGCAAGACGTAGAGCCCTTCCGAGCACGGTACTTCGGCGCGGACTCTCGCCTCGAAGCGGTCGAGGAGCTCAGCGCATGACGCCCAACCCCGTGGTGGTGATCACCGGCGCCACCAAGGGCATCGGCCTTGCTCTGACCGAGCGGTTCGCACCGGCCGCCAGCCAGCTCCACTTGGTGGCCCGGTCGCACGAAGACCTCGCGGCACTCGCTGCCCGCCTGAAGCGCCCCGGACTCGAGGTGTGCACCTACGCCTGCGACCTGTCCGACAAAGACCAGACCAAGCGGCTGGTGACCGCACTCACAGCCGCTCTCGAGCAGCTGGATGTGCTGATCAACAACGCAGGCTTGTACCTGCCCGGTGAGGTGGTGTCGGAGCCAGACGCCAACCTCGAATACATGATGCGCCTGAACGTGTTTGCGCAGTACTACCTCACCCGCGGCCTCGTCGACCGGATGGCGGGGCATGGTCATGTGTTTGCGATGGCCTCCGTGGCATCCCGCAAGATGTTCGCCGACAAGCCCTCCTACAGCATCACCAAGCACGCACAGCTGGCCCTGACCGACGCCTTGCGGACCGAGCTGCATCCCCAAGGGATCCGGGTCACAGCCATCCTTCCCGGTCCCACCTGGTCGGCATCGTGGGAGGGTGCAGACTTCCCCACCGACCGCCTGCTCCAGGCCGAGCATGTGGCCGAGATGGTCTGGCAGGTGTGGAACCTGCCCCAAGGCGCTGTGGTTGAAGAGCTCGTAATTCGACCCCAGCTGGGTGACCTCGACTAGCCTCCCCACCCTGTTGCGCTTCGAACAATCCACTGCGCATCACTTGGGCTCGAATATCGCGAGTCGCTCCCCGTCGGACACGCGGCGGCTCATGCAGCCGCCTGAACCCTGGCGAGGAGAACCCCATGCGGCGTTGGCTTGGACTGTGTACGGTGGCGGGATTGTTCGTAGGCACACCGGCTCTGGCCAAGGGCAAAGCGAAGGGGTGGGGCAACGCCACCTACCTGCGCCCATCGATCGGGGGCACCGCGTTCACCCCCGAGAGCGGTGATCCGGTCTCCGTGGTCACGATGGGTGGGGTGGGCGGCATCCACTACTGGGAGCGGGGTCGTCGGTACCCCAAGATCCGCGGCCACGCGCGAGCAGCAGGATCCTATGTGATGTCGAGTGGACCGTTGAGTGGCTTTGAGACCCGCCTGGGCAACTTCGTGGGCCCCACCTGGGAACAGATCGGCTTTACCGTGGGCCCAGACTTCTTCTACAACCAGTATCAGTACGGCTCGACCACCATTCCGGGCACGGGCGGAGTCGGCGCACCCCTCACGGTCAGTGCACGCCTCAAGCCCTTCCAGGTCTTCGCCGGTATCGAACCTTCCTGGTACTTCAGCGACGACCGCGCCCGCCGCAACTGGATGACGCAAGACGGCCTCCCTGGCTTCGGACATGAATTCGCCTACTTTGCCGGCGCTGGGGTCACGGTGGGAGACTGGACCATCGGTGGCTCAGTTCGACACAGCATGACCGCCTACGGAGAGGAGAACACCTTCGGCATCAACGCCAACTTCCAGGGCATGCTCGGGGGACGCTGCCAGCAGGGTCGACGGCGCAGGTAAGCCGTCGACCACCATTCCAGGCTCAGGCCCGCCGCTGCCGACGGGCACCAAACAGCACCACGAGGGGAAGTGCGAGCCAAGGGGAGCCGCCACTGGCCCGACCCAAGCTGGAGCAGCCACTCCTGGCACTGCCTTCATCGGCGTCGCAGTACCGGTCGTCGAGCTCCGTGGGCGGACAGCTGCCCTCATCGACCCATCCGTCCCCGCACACCGGGAGGTACTCGGTGAGCTGGGCGTCATAGTGGATGTACTCGAGGGCCTCGAAGTCCGACGCGGCATGGGCGTAAAACGCAGGGTCGGCCGTGAGCTGACCCGGCTCGTAGCGGATGTGGATGCGACCGACGTGGTGCAGGTCCTCGACCGAGCCGAAGTGCTCCTCGATCGCGGTGTACTGGGCACCCGACAGCGGCACGGATGACGTGATCTCCCCCATGGACTCGTACATTCGGTTCCGCTGGTAGAACTCCAGCGCCCACACGGCGGCATCCGCGTCGGCATGGGCTTTCGCGAAGGCATCGCTGTAGGTAGCGCCCATGTCGTCTTCACGCGGCATGCAGCCGTCTTCGAGGGAGGCCTCCGGCAAGTTCGAGATGCCCACCGCCCCGAGCTGCGGTGCCAGCGTGGTGACCAAGACATCTTGTGTGCTCTGGGCGGCCTCCGATGCGAGCAGGAGCGGCAGCGTCCGGAAGCCCTCGGACAAGTGGAAGTTCAGGGGCGGCAGCCCGGAACCGTCGTCGACCTGCGTTCCGGCCGGCACGCTCACGGCTGCGAACATGAAGCCCTGCTCGAGATACTGGTCGATGTGCCCCTCGCTGCCCGGCGGCAGGGCAAAGTCATGGGCATCGAGCCAGGCCACCAGTCCTGTAGACCCGTCTGCCGTGAGCAGGCTCACCTCGTACGCGCCGATTTTGGCGGTCTCCACCGCAACGCCCAGGCTCTCTTCACCGCCCCACTCCCCTTCTCCCTCGCCGCCCCCCGACAGCCATCGCTCCGGGTTCGAGCAGACCAGCTCCACATCCGGCCGGAAGCTGTTGCAGCTTTTCTCCAGAGCCCGCGGACCCGTGAACGCAGCCAGACCATCGAGCAGGTCGCTGCTTCCAACCGAGAGGTCGGTGCTGTCGATCACCTGCGGAATCGGCACCACGTAGCCGAAGCCATCTGTGGCGTTGTGGATGCTGGCCCCCACCGAGACCAGAGCCGGACCATCAAGGTCCTCCTGCCAGGAGACCATGATCGAAAAGGCCTCGGTAAACGGCAGGTCGTCGATGGCGGTGCCCTTTGGAGCAACGGGCGCGCCACCCCCACAGGCCAGCGCCACTGCGCCATGCATGGCGAGGGAGAGAGCCGCACTGCCGGCCGCAACGGAAGCCACGCTGCGCAGCGTTCGCCGCACAACGTGGCGAGGAGCGCAGGGGGAGCTCGAGACGATTCGGGGTTGGGGTGCTTGCAGCATCGTTTCCTCCAGTGGCTTCAGCCACCTTCAAAACGTAGAATTACAAGTCGTCATCGACAATCCCGCCAGTTTGCACAACGGTGTGCGCTACAGTCATAGATCCGCGAACCCAATCCCCATCAAGGCGCCGGGGCGGTCCGACGCTTGAGGCGCCACACCGTCCGTCGACCTGTCGGCGCCAGCTCCGGCCCCCGCGAGCCCCCCGACGTTCGAAGCCACAGCAGCCCGCCGCCCACACTCACGCCTCCCACTCCGCCGCCCACCGCACTCTGGGGGCTCGCATCGGCTGTCGACGCCGCCAAGAGCGCCACCAATCCGGCGAGCGCTGCGCACATGGAGACCTCCGAGTCGGTTCGACCGGTGCGACCGGCCGGCATCCGCGACAGCAGCATCCCCTTGCTCACGACCTGCGGCCCATCGCTCTCACGAAGCCCAGCTCCAACGCACCGCAGAGAGCATGCGGAGTTCGCCTGATCGGCCAGTGCTATGGTGGTGACATGAGTGCTCGCATCACCGACAAGAACGCCCGCCACACGCCTCGGTATGTGGTGTGGGAGCTCACGCTGAAGTGCGATCTGGCCTGTCGCCACTGTGGCAGCCGAGCAGGCAAGGCCCGTGCTGCAGAGCTTTCGCTCGACGAGTGCCGCGATATGGTGCGCCAGCTCGCCGAGATGGGGGCCGAAGAGGTCACCCTGATCGGCGGGGAAGCC
>CAJWOS010000036.1 GCA_913044235.1 uncultured Pseudomonadota bacterium | reverse complement strand
CGCACCTGCGCCTGTTCCGCCCGACTCACCCGCGCCCATGCATGGGCCGCCGTGCCCTTCCGGGAATTGGCCACGCGGATGGCGGCCACCGGTCCCAGCCGACGCGGCTCGAGCCATCCCACCTGGAACATCTGCTCCAGCAAGGCGCAGACGCCACCTGGGAAATTCCGGACCGCTTCGTCGACTTCGAGCACCGCCATCGCGGTCTCGAGGGGGAGCCAGTCCCGAAACGAGCCGAGGTTTGCCAGAGTCATGACATTTGGCTGCAACAGCGTGCTGTCAGCCGCCGACGCGCCATCGACACCGACCGGACCCGAAAACCAGGTGGCATGGAGGCGCAAGAGGTCGTCTTCGGTGCCTCGGTCCAGCGTGGCGGACTCCAGCTGAAACACGAAGGTCTCGTCGACCGAGAGGCCTCCTGCTTCCGAAGGGCCGGCTCCCGGCAAGTCGGTCATGGTTGGGACTGGCCCTACCTGCAGCACCGGAGGTGCCGTGAGCACTTCCCCGGTGTTGCTCCGATTCAGCTCGTCAACGCCGGTTCCTTCGATCCCGGACCGATCCATCTGGGCTGACTCGAGGGCCTCCGAAAAGGGCGCCAAGATGTCGGACATCGTGGCATCGAGCTGCCGAGCGACCGGACGAAGGGCCACCAGCTGGCAGAGTTCTTCACTGACATCTGCGGGCGGCCGACGCGCGTATCTTCGGAAGAGATCGAACAGCTCGTCACGCGCATCGGTGTGGGTGGGGCGCCGCGCCGGATCAACGTCAGACATCCGTGAAAGCAGCGGCGCCATCGGCTCGAAGAGGGGAGGCAGACTGCGGATGGTGGTGCGGATCCACTCTTCGAAGGACTCCGAGCGCAGCGGGCGGCCGCGCATCGGACGGCCCCGAGCCACCGCGAGCAGGGTGAGACCTAGCGAGAAAAGATCACCCGCCGGTGCGGTGATGCCATCGGAAATGCGCTCCGGTGCCGCATACGAGACGGTTCCCATCATCGGTCCGGAGGCCGTGGTGTCGATGGAGCTCGTCGACACACCGAAATCGAGCAGCTTCGTCGTGCCGTCGGGCGTGACTCGAATATTGCTCGGCTTCACATCGAGGTGCATGACCCGAAGTGGCGCACCCGTGACTGGACTCGGACGAGCGAGGGCAGCATGAAGCGCAGTCGTGACCTCCAAGCCCACATGCGCCAACCAGCCAAGCGGCACGGATCCTGGCTGACGACCCTCCAGGCGCATGATGTCGCTCAGATCGAGTCCCGGCACATACTCCATGACAATCGCCGTGCCGAAGTCGAGCTCCACCACATCATCGGCCACCACAATTCCACGATGCTGCAACAACCCCAGCAGGCGGGCTTCATGGAGGAATCGATCCCCCACGATCGAGGGCAGATCGGAGTCGCGCCGAACCACCTTCACCGCCACCAGGCGCTGGAAGCCATGTTGGCCATGACGACGCGCCAGAAACACCACGCTGTGGCCGCCTTCGCCGATTTGTCGCAACAGTTCCAGCGACCGATTCAAAGCAGCTCCTGCCGGGACTGCAGACCGTGCTGCTCAGGTGGCGTTCACCCGGCTCGTCCCGTGCGGTAGTATATCGCCATGTCTACCCAAAATTGGTCAGCTTGGCTCCACCGCGCACGCGGCACCTCCATCGCAGTTCCCTCCCGAGGACTCATCCTGGGTCGTCGGCCCGACTGTGATGTGGTGCTTGCGAGCGGTCGAGCAAGCCAGGTGCAAGCCATCATCACTCCGACGCTCGACGGTCTCGAGCTGCTCGCGCTCGGGAGGAATCCCACGCGCGTTGACGGCACCGCCGTGAGCGGACGCGTCCTTCTCCAACACAAAGCGTCGGTGCAGGTTCCTGGTGCCAGCTTCGAGGTGGAGCTCGCCAAGACCACCTTCTGGAGCGCACAAGTCTGGACTGTCCACCCTCCCGACGGACACCAGTATGCACTTCGCCGGCTGCCCTACCGGCTGGGCAGCGCGCGCTCCGACCACCTTCGCATCGACGGCTGGCCCGCCTCGGCGATCGAGTTCCACGCCGCCGACGGCGGCATGGCTATCGAATTCCTCACCACGGGGGAGCTCAACGGCATTCCGATGGAGGAGGGAGCCATCGAAATGGCCCGCGAAGACGATGAGATTGCCTTCGGCAGCACCGTGGTCCGGGTCGGGGCTGTGGGTGGGGATGCCCGCGAGACCACTGTGCTTCTGGGCCATGACGGCGTGCAGAGCATCGCGTTCACCTTTCTGCCCACAGGCGCGCGGCTCGACGTCCGCTTCACCGGTGAGGACAGTTCTCGTCAGGTGGTGTTGTCTGAACTCCGGGCACGCCTGCTCGCGGCCCTTCTTCAGCCACCCAGCGGCTACTCACCCGGCGATCTGGTTCCTGACGAAATCTTGATTCCCGCCATCTGGTCGGGCCACTCGGGGCGCACCCGTGTAGACGTCAACGTGCTGATCTACCGCACCCGCCGCTTCCTGCTGAAATCCGGGCTGAACCCCGATCGCCTGATCTCTCGTGCACGGCTCGGCGGCTCGACCCGAGTCCTGCTCGTTCCCGGCGCCCAGGTCACCGTGGAGTAGCGCGGGACCCAGCCGACACCTGTCCGTGTCGGGACTCCACGCGCCTCACTCCCTCGCCCGTCAGCTCGCCAGATACCGAAAGCGCCGCCCAGCCACCGACACCCGGTCTCCGTGTCGAAGCTTGCGCTTGTGCACATCTCGACCGTTGACCCGAATGGTTGCGAACATCGCCGTGGTGCGAATCGTGTGGCCATCTTTGTCCCACTGCACAATCGCACCGTGGCCATTGCCGGTCCAGCCTCCGAACGCCCATCCGTTCACGGGAATCTCAGTGCGCCACCCGAAGCGATGAGCCTTGAGACCAAGCTTCCAGCGATACCGCTCTACCTCTGACACCAGCGAGCCGGATGCCCAGTGGGTGTCCCCCTCGATCAGCCGGTTCATCATTTCGGGGCGCAGCGCCATGGTGCCCTTCGCAAACAGGACGGTCTGCTCGTCGGGCTCGACATTCACCTGACGAGGCGAGAGCCTCTGCACCGGCAAGTAGGCCAGTCGTCGGCCATCTGGAAGCCGAGCGGTCTCGGGCGAGCGAGAAAACAAGAAGAACACACGGCCAATGCGGAAGGTCTCGCCTTCGCGAAGCGGAAACTCGGAACGACGCCTTCCGTCTACAAAGCAGCCGTTGCGGCTCTGCAGATCTTCCACCTGGTCGGCCTTGAGACTGAGCGAGATCCGAGCGTGAAAGCGACTCACCGAGCCATGCTCCAGCGACAGGTCACAGTCATCGTCTCGGCCCACCACCACTTCGCTTCGGTTGAGTGGTACCGCGATCCACTTCAGGTGATCGACGGAGTAGCACAACGTTGGGCCGTGCGGCAGAGTCATGCGGGAGCGGAAGTTCGTGTGGAGTCGAGGAGCGACCATCTTCCATCCTTGCTGCGAAGGTCAGCGATTCAATGCATCGCTCCATTCTTCTACGATCCAACACGAAACCTGGTGATGGCCGACCGATGTCTGACCCGAGCAGCGAGCGCGCGTCGAGCGGGGTCCATCACGGCCCAGATTCCGCCTCCGGTCTCTCGGCATTGACTGCGGGAATGGCGGCGGGCGCGACCTTAGATGGCTCCGACACCACGGGGAGAGATGCATAGCGATCCACGATGTCCGGGCACCAGATGTCGTTGATGAACAGCAGGCTGTAGGCCTCGATAAGGGCCCGTTGCGACGTTCGCGAGTCGGACTCATCCGCCGCGAGCAGGTAGGTCTGCATCAGGTCGCAGGCGTCGAGTCCTTCTCGAACCGGATCGTGGTGGGGGTATTCGTCGAGGCGATCATCGACCTGATCGAGCAGGGACCAAAGCGCGTAGAGCGACAGATGTACCGTGTCGTCGATCGATGCACCGGGCCGATCGGACTGCTCGTCTACCAGATCACACAGCAAGTAGTGGTGGTTCTGCGGAAAGTGAATGCCGCTGCGCTCCCGGCCAACGCTGTGCAGATCGTCGCGCGTGTCGTACTGCGGCCGGTCGCACCGTCCGAGCACATAGTTGGACACAAAGATCGCCCATCCTTCCTTCAGGGCGATGAAGGGCTGCTCCGGGGAGTGCCGCACTGGATTCCAGGCTTGGATCGGGTCGGGGAAGCCGGCGTAGTCGCCATCCCAAGCACGTCGATGCACGATGTGGCCGTACTCGTGAAGCATCAGGTTTCCTTTTGGCCATCCCTCATTTGAGGCATCGACCAGCGAGGCGCTGGTGGCCCGTCCACTGGACCAGATGGATGGAAACCGCACATGCAGCGGTCCGTAGGGATCCAGTCGAAAGGGCACTCCACCCTGGATGTGAATGACACGGACCGCATCGATCAACGATGCAAAGTGATTGCCGGCCATCGCCTCGATCGACGGCGGTCGGGTGCGCTCCGGACGAAACAGCAGTCGGTTCTGCCTGCCATCGGCAGCGCCCACCATCAGCGGTTCATCAAGCCCATACCAAAGCGCATAGGCCGCGCCGGGACGCTTCCCCACTGCCACACACACCTCGCCCTCGCAGTACTGGGTAGACACTTGAATGCGATACCGAGGGGGATCGGCGGACTCCGACTGGCAGGCATCGTGGACCGGCACGGGGACGGAAAACGACCCGTCGAGCTGCACAGTGGTGCGGCCGATGAACTCCAGGCGACGACATCCACGGCCCAGTGCCAAGCCGGCATCATGCTCGAACACGTCGACCTGCATGAAGACCGCACCCAGAAAGTCTTGGCGACGATCGTTTCGAGCCCGACGAGAGCGACCGGGCCGACCATCGAGGTCGAGGCGGTCCCGCTGGCGTCCCAACGCCCGCTGGTCTTCGTACCAGACGGTTCCTGTGAGCCGAGCGGGGCGAGCGACCGACGAGGCGACCAGCGACCCGGTGTCGATCCATGGCCGATCACGGCCGGGGGTGAGCTCATCGGGCACTGCTTCCTTCGGCCTCGCCTCGGCCGCAGCGCCCCACCACACCAGACAGACAAGCCCGAGGAATGCGATGCATGCCGATGCGAGTCTCGTTTTCCGTGTGGATTCCATCGGTCGACTCCAGTGCCCCGCGGTGCTTCGCCACCACGCGGAGCCTCGCCACCACGCGGAGCCTCGCCACCCCGCGGAGCCTCGCCACCCCGCGGAGCCGCGCCACCAAAGGGATGACCCGCCGCCATCTTGGCCCTTCGCACACAAGTCACAGCGCACGCACACACTCCCGTCCAGAGCGCACAGTACCCCCGGCCACGGACTTCGCCCAGAACACAACCCTACGCCCTACGGTGACCCCATCCTCAGCCGACAGAGTGTGGTCTCCAGCCTTCGCCGCCAGTCGCCATCCACACCAGAGGCAGTGGCCAAGGAGCCATGCGCCGCAGGTGTCTCGCCGTTTGCTGAAGCGCCTCGGCTTCCGCGAGTGGGGCAAAGACCAACGCCCCACGAGCGGGCGCCGCCACCACGACCGGCCCACCCGAGTCGTGCACCACAGCCTTCCAGAGCGGCCGAAGTACGAGCAGCGAGCTGTCGAGGTCGCCATTGAGGTGAAGGCGGGTGACCGGACCGAGCCGCTCGCGTCGCAGGGTTCCCGCCAGCAGGCCCAGGTTGGCTCGGGCCGTCAAAAACAATCGCGGATCGGGCATTCGCAGGAGATCAGCATCGATGCGGCGAACCACCCGACGGGTCTGCTGGCCATCGATCGCGAGCCCCACCACGAGCGAGCCGATGAGGGGCTGGACGGGTGCCGTCTGCGGAAGGGCCGACCGAGCACGCACAATCGGAACCAGTCGCTCCAGCTCGAGAGGCGCATCGGCCGCAGCGTTCGACACCGCCACTGCCAGCTGGTCGAGCCGCGACCGCAGCTGTTCCGGATCGGAGAGGTGAGCCCACCAAAGGTTCTGCAGTCGGATGGTGGCCGGCTCCGATCCAGGACGGATCACCTCCAAGACCAGGGACTCCACAATCCGCACTTCAGGCGGAGGAACGAGCTGCCGAAGCCGCGCAACCGCAACGGTCGTGAACTCTTCGGGCGTCGCAGCCATCAGAACCTCCGCTATCTCCGGGCGTATCCGGCCCACGACCGCCCTGACCTGGGCTACCATGCAGGCGTACACGGAGGAAGCCATGTTTCATAGGACGAGTGCTCTGTTTGGCATCACCCTCGTAGGCCTTGTTGCATGTGGCAGCAAGACCAGCACGGTGGTGGAAGAATGCGGTGAGGGGATGGGTCGCGCCGACGACGGCATCTGCTACCCCCTGGCGGGCAGTGAAGATGCCGGAACGACTGGGCCTACCGAAGACTCCGGAGATGCCGGCAGCGGCTCCGGTAGTGGATCCGGCAGCGGCTCGGATGGCAGTGGATCCGGCAGCGGCTCGGGCAGTGGATCCGGCAGCGGCTCAGATGGCAGCTCCGGCTCCGGTAGTGGCGACTCGGGTTCCGCTGAGGAGGCCAACATCACCATCTCTGGCACGGTCACCTTCCCCGAGAGCACCGGCGAAGGCGCGAACTGCAACATCTCCTCGTGGGTCAGCGAGGCTATCGACGAGTCCACAGGAGACCCCGACCGGAGCAACTACTCCGAAAACGATCTCCAGTTCTTCTCCTGCTCCAACCATTCCAGCGGTCCACTCGAATACGAGCTCGACATCACGGTCGATGTCGCTTCGGAGATCGCATTCATCGCATTTGTCGACCCGGACGGCGACGCCAGCACCACCGACTACCGTGCTGCATCGGATGCCAACCCGGTCACGGCCGAGGCCGGTGGCGTGTACACCGACATCAACTTCGTCATCACCAGCGACTGACGCTCGGCGGGCCCCCGATGGGGCTCCAGCCGAGCGACACCTGTGGGCCGGGCGGAAGCCCGTGCCCCAGTAGTGAGCAGGAAAGAAGAGGACAGTCGGCCCCCGGCCCTGTCGCGCCGGAGTGCATGCATTGAAGACACCGTGAGCGAACCCGGGATGTCGGACGCTCAGGGTGGGGGCCGACCATGAAGATGGAGAAGAGGAACGCGACGCCAGCGTCGCGCAATCCCGAGTCCTGTCCAAGGAGGCTGGCATCCTCCAGGTCGGCCGCTCGCACAGGGAGAGGAAGCCGTCGGAGAAAACCGAACATTTGGTAGAAGGCCGCCCGAAGGAAGCCAGCCTCGAGGACTCGGTAGAAAATCACAAAGGGGCGGGTTTTCTGGGGCTTTTCGCACTCAGCGCCCCGCACACTCATGGATACGGACGCGGGCACCGAAAAGGTGAGGGGTTCACGCATATTTTTTTTGAAAAGGATCTCCCTGCCCCCCAAATGGTCCACGCCTTGGTGCTCCACACCGAATCGAATGAAGGCCGTGCTGTACTTCTCGCGCGCGCCGATTCCGACGGGGATCCCCATCGTGGTCTCTTCTTTCTCAGGACAACCAGTGGCTTCAGTACCACGGCACCCTTGGATGCGATAAGAGGCGAGTTTGGTCCTCAGGCAGTCCTGAAAGCATCTGTATAATTCGTGAAAACGACCACCAGTCGCCGCAATTCACAGACCAAAAAGGGTAAGTGGTCAGCCCTTCCCAGGAACAACCCTCCATGAAGCTCATCGACGAGGTTCGCGCCCGCGCTCCCTCCGCGTACCGCGCCCGCGGCGTCAAGCTCGCCCGCCAGGGTGTCGTGGAGGGAATTCGGTCCGAGCAATCTTACGGAGAGGAAGAGGTCATCCTTCGGGTGATGGAGCCCGGCGCCCCCGTCGCCTTTACGGTCACCATCTGGCCCGACGAGCCCGATTGGGCATGCGACTGTCCCATCGAACACGAAACCTGTCCCCACGTGGTGGCGGCTGCCATCGCTCTCGCCAATGCACGAACCAACTTCGGCCCATCTGCCATGCCCAAGGTAGGAGAGCGCCCCGATGGGGTCACCCCCGACGGCAAGCTGAAGCGGGCGTCTGCCTCGGTTGGCTACCGCATGGAACGCCAGCGCCGTGGCTTTTCACTGCAACGCGTCAAGGTCCGCCTCGGACGCGAAGAGCCGCTGCGTATCAACCTGAATGAGCGCAAGCGGCCCGACTGGGACGTCGTTCTCAACACAGAGCAAGACCTCGCGATCGAGAAGGTCTACAAAGGTCGCTGGGGTGAGGTGTGCCCACGGGAAATGGTGAGTCGGCTGTTCCATGCGCTCCAGGACTCGCCCGACCTCACCATCGACGGCAAGCCGGTCCAGGTGTCACCCGACCCTGTGGTTCCCCACGGGCTTGTCGACGACGACCCCGATCCGAGCAACCCAGGCGGATTTCGACTCCGAATTGTCCGCGATCCAAAGATTACCGAAGTTCTCGGCAACGGCACCGTTCGCGTGGGGGAGGTCCTGCGGCCGATTGGTCGGGGAAATCTCACGGCCGCCCAGCGCAACGCTCTCACCAAAGGCATTCAGTACTCGGTCGATGAAGTCCGCAAGCTTGTCGCCGAGTCGCTGCCCGTGCTTCGAGAGCGCATCCCGGTCATCGTGCGCACGCGACGTCTGCCCAAGACCCTCGACGACAAGCCCCGGCTGGTCATCGAGAACGAGGAGAAGGGCGACAACCTGATCGTCTGCGCCACCATTGTCTACGGCGACCCGCCCACCGCAAGAGTGGAGCGTGGAGAGATCGAGGTCTTCGGCAACAGCGTGCCCATCCGCAACAAGCGGGCAGAGGACCGCTTGATTCGCGATGCCGGTGAAAAACTTGGCCTCGCGGTCGGACTCGAGCGGGCGTTCAACGGAGAGTCGGCGGTTCAGTTCGTGGAGCGGGTGCGGGCGAGTCGCGTGTCCTGGGATGGCAACGCCTGGACATCCTTCCAGCGCACGCAAGCCATCGTCCCGAAGGTGCAGATCGACGGTACCCATCTCGAGCTCGACCTTGGTGGTGCCGATCCTGCACGCCTGTTCGATGCATGGCTATCGGGCGAGCGACTCGTGCGCGTGGGGGACGGCTGGGCGCCTCTGCCCGAGGGATGGCTGGAACGCTACGGCCACCTGGTGGCCGACCTCCTCGCTGCACGCGACGCTACGGGCGCTGTACCCAGGCATGCCCTGTTCGACCTCGCCCGGCTGGCCAAAGAGCTCGACCAACCTCCACCACCAGAGCTCGAGGGACTGCGCAATCTCGTCGATGGCTTCGAAGGCATCGAGTCCGCCCCGCTGCCAGACGACCTCACGGCCGACCTCCGGCACTATCAGACCCGAGGCGTAGACTGGCTGCACTTCCTCAAGACCGCAGAGATGGGCGGCATCCTCGCCGACGACATGGGGCTCGGAAAGACCCTCCAGGCTCTGTGCATCATCGAGCACCCGACCCTCGTGGTCTGCCCCACGAGCGTGTTGCACAACTGGGCCGCGGAGTCGGAGAAGTTCCGTCCTGACCTCAACGTCAACGTCTACCATGGTCCATCGCGCACCCTCGACCCCAAGGCCGACATCACGCTCACCACCTACGGCATCCTTCGACTCGACATCGAAAAGCTCCGCGAGACCACCTTTCGGGTGGCCATCCTCGACGAAGCCCAGGCCATCAAAAACCCCGAGAGTCAGGTGGCTCAGGCAGCCTTCCGACTCAACGCCACCTTCCGGCTCACGCTCACCGGTACCCCCGTCGAGAATCGTCTCGAAGAGCTGTGGAGCCAGGTGCACTTCACCAACCGCGGCCTGCTCGGCGGTCGGCGCGACTTCCGCGAGCGCTACGAGAAGCCGATCTCTGTGGGCGAGCCCGGTGTCGCAGCCCACCTGCGACACCGCATCAAGCCATTCGTCCTCCGACGCATGAAGGAACAGGTCGCACCCGAGCTGCCCAAGCGCACCGATATGGTGTTGCGATGCACCCTCGATGCAAAGGAACGCGACACCTACGAAGCCATCCGCCTCTCCACTCGGGAGATGGTTGCCGAGCAGCTGGGCCAAGGGGGCAACGTGCTGGCGGCCCTCGAAGCTTTGCTGCGGCTTCGGCAAGCGGCCTGCCACCGCGGACTCGTGCCTGGAAACAACGATGCAACCGGGTCTTCGAAGGTCAACCTCCTGGTGCAGACCCTCGATGCAGCCGTCTCGGAAGGGCACAAAGCACTGGTCTTTTCGCAGTGGACCTCCATGCTCGACCGGGTCGAGCCGGCCCTCAAGGCGGCGGGGATTCCCTATGTGCGGCTCGATGGGTCTACCCGCAACCGCGGTGCCGTGGTGGAGCGCTTCCAAGATCCAGCGGGCCCACCGGTATTCTTGATCTCGCTCAAGGCCGGTGGCACCGGTCTCAACCTCACCGCGGCCGACCATGTCTTTTTGCTCGACCCGTGGTGGAACCCCGCGGTGGAAGAGCAGGCTGCCGACCGCGCGCACCGCATCGGACAGGACAAGCCGGTATTCGTCTACCGCCTCGTCACCACCGACACTGTCGAAGAGCGCATCCTCGAGCTGCAGGACCGCAAGCGCGCGCTCGCCGATGCCGCACTCGGCGAAGCCAGCCAAGCCGGCGGCATTACCCGCGACGAGCTGCTGGCACTGCTCCTCTGAGCCGACCGCATTCGGCCGTGCGCGGCTACTCCATGACCCCGGAGAATCCAAGCCAGTCGCTGAGGTAGTTGCCGCTTCCATCGGACTGATCGAGCGGGCCATCCTCGAACTGGATCGTGGCACCATCCCAAGTGACCGCGATACTGGGCATTCGAGTGAGCTCGTACTCTGTATAGACGCCGGCCGGCGTACCATAGTAATAGTACGAATACCCATAGTAGATATAGGTATACCGATAGGTGATGCCCAGATAGTGTCCGCCAGCTGCGGACTCGATCACATGCAAGCCGAAGCCTTCTTCCGACGGCAGCGCACACCCCATGGGATCGGCAGTCGGATCATCGACCGACTCCATCCAAAAAGAGAGCGTGCAGTCCGGGCACAGAGCCTGGTCCCACACGCCATCGAGCACCCAAGACCGATCGCAAGCCCAGTCCCCCGGCGCAGCCCCGTCACCCACCGCCGTCGACCAGGTCCCATCGAGGGAGCCCACGAAGTCCGTGAGACCATCGCAGTTGTTGTCGATGCCGTCGCCAAGCTCTTCAGAGCGCCCCGGACGGGTGCTCGCATCGTCGTCGTCGCAGTCGCCGGTCAGCAGGGCAGATGCCTCCGGCCCTTCACAGACCACTGCTACAACGTCGCTTGTGCCGTAGCCGTCTGCGTCTTGGTCACGGTACCACTGCGGAGCGCCCTCCACACTGTCGTCATCATCGACCGCACCATCACAGTCATTGTCTTTGCCGTCGCAGATCTCGGGCGCACCGGGGGAGACACCGCTGGAGCGATCATCGCAGTCTCCCGCCTGCGACGCGTACCCGGCGAGTGGACGACAGGTCTCGCCTTCCACCGCCGTACCATCCACGCCATAGCCGTCACCGTCGACGTCTTCGTAGTACGTGGTGGGGTCGCAATCGATCGGCTCGGCCCAGTCTGCATAGGTGGCCTTGCCGTCGCGAAGAACGGTCTCAAAGGTCTCTTCGTCGCCGCCACAGCCCGCGACGAGCGACATCAGAACCAACGCGGTGCGGTTCATCGGCGCCTCCGAAGACCCAGGAACAGCAGACCGAGTCCGAGCCAGATGGGTGCAGACCGCCGCTGGGCCGATGCACAGCCCCCACCGCAGCTGGCCGCCGCCTCCGCCTCCGCATCGCACCGGTCGAGCCAGTCGTCGCGGGTGAGACACTCGGTGTCTTCGTAGGGGTCGTCGTAGTCACAGGTGGCCGGCTCGGCCGACCATCCCAGGCCACAGAGCGGGTAGCGGTCTTCGAGCTCTGGCTTGTACTCGATGTAGCGCTGCTGCCTCTGGGGGGCCTGGCGGCTGTGGTAGAAGACGAGGTCCTGCACGGCTTCTTCTGGGGTGTAGCGCAGGTGCAGACGGGTCACGTGGAAGAAGCCCGTGTTGCCATCGTCGTAGCCCACGTTGGTAAGCTGCTGGGTGTCAGGCGGCGGGCCGGTGCAGGGATCGCACTTGATGGCCTGCGGCTCGTTCTTCCAGGTGTACTCGGTGGTCCAGATGGCGCCGGCTTCACGGCCATACGCGTTGGCGAACTGGCCGGCGTAGAACTCACCAAACTCGCCTTCGCCGTCCCACATGCACTCGCTCTCCACCTCTAGCTCGGGGTAGTTCGAGATTCCCACAGCTCCTTCTTCGTTGGAGTTCACCACGTAGACGATGAGATCCTGTTCGCCCACCGAGCTGGTGGTGCCGAGCCGAATGGGCAGGCCGAACACGTCGCTGTCGTAGGAGAACTGGAGCGGCGAAAGGGAGTCGCCGTCGGCCAGCTCCGCATCGGGGTACACCCGTGCCGCCAGAAAGTAGTTGCCAGCGTCGATGTACTGCTGGAGCACGTTCGCGGTGTTGACGGGCACGTCGTAGCCCTCGTCAGCGAGCCAGTCGAGGAGCCCGAGTGACTGGTCGGCCGACAGCACCACGAGCTCGTACTCGCCCACGATGTACTCCGCTTCCACGGTGACCGAGCCACCGCCACCGCCACCTCCGCCGTCGCTGCCGCCCACATCGGCAGAGGGCTCGCTCTCGCCCTCTCCTTCGCCACCGAGCGACGAGAGCCGGTCCAAGCTGTCATCTCCAAAGAGACCGTTCGACGGACACTCTCGATCCATCCATGGGCAGGGATGCGAAAACTGGGGCTTGAAGTCATCGCACACGTAGGAGACCAGTCGCGGCATGCTGTAGGTGCGCATGACCTCGATGTCGTCGGGACTCACCACATGCACGTCTCGCTCCTGTACCACCTGGGGCACCGGAATCACCATCGCAAAGTCTGACGGGTCGCCGAGCACATCGTTGGCCATCGTAAGCGTGGTTCGGGTGCCCTGGCGAGCGATGACCACTTCACTAGCGGAGTTGTACACCTCGGTGCCCGCAGAGGAGACATAGGTTCCGCAAAACGCATGGGCCTGCAGCACGCTCAAGAGAGACAGGAGCAACATCGTTTCCTCCGGTGGTCTGCACCATGCTCAGAAGGTACCGTGGGGGCGGAACAATCGCTATACCGCCGGTCTGCACAATGGCGTGCGAAAAGGCACGATGGCTCGGTCCACCGACCGCCCATGACTGGCTGCCGGTCGCACGTTGGGTGCCTCCGGCCGCCTGCTCACCTGCTCGCCTGCATGACAACGGACCGAGAAGGGGTACAGAAAGACCGGAGGTTCTGATGCTGTCCTGGCCCCATGCCCCATCTTGGCAAGCGCTCGCTGCGCAGGTCACACCGGCCATCCACGCGGCCATCGGGCGTCTCGCAGATATCACAGACGAAGCCCCCATCCTGCCCGAGCGCATCGAGGTGGGCCCACAGGATGGGCCCCTCGGCACACGGAGGGGAACCACCCTGTTCCTGCACCCCGACCTGGCCGGTTCCGGCGTGCACTGGTCGGGACACCAGCACCTCCTCGATGCCGGACTGCACGCCATCGCCCTGGATCGCTGGCGAGCCACGATCGGCATCGTGCTCGAAGCAGCGGTGCTCGGCGCACTGGATGACCGCCCCCGCGACCCCATGGAGGCAGCCTGGCAGCAGGGTCTCGCGGCCCATGCGGTCGACGAGGCCGATCCCCACCTCGGCTGGACCCGCCCCGCGGCGGTGCACCTGCTCACCCGACCGGCCGCCGGGCTCCTGCAGCATCCCCGAGCCGCGGTCTGGTGGGCCCGCTTCCTGGGCATGACCGCTCTCCGAACGCCGTTTCCCACGCCGGACCTCTCCGCGTGGACCGCCTTTGGTGCCCACATCCGCGACCAGTCCCGTGGGCCCGCAGCTGCACTCCCCGTGGCCGTGTCGCCCGCCGCCGCGGAGCCCTGGACATCCACATTTGCCCTGGCACCCTGGTCGCACCTCCCGCTGGAGCGCGGCGAGCGACCAGCCGGTCGACGGTGGGCCGTGGCAGGACCGGTACATCCCACCGAGCTGGCGCCCCGAGACGAGCCGGAGGTCGTGGTGTTTGGAACAGTGGAGGGAGGCACCGTGCAGCTCGAGCAGGCCAAGGACGGTCCCGTGGGCACCTGGCGCCTCGACTCGGGCGGCATGGGCGGGCAAGTGGGCTCCGCACGGGGGGTGTCCCTCACCCTGACCGGTCATGGTCGGGCCAGTCTCACCGCTGCCGACGGCTTCGTGGGACCCGTGAGCGCCGATATTCTCGACATGGCGGAGCAGTACGGCGTGAGTGGCAGTGCCGACGGACGCTGGCGCCTCACCGGTCTGGCCGACGACCGGCAGTCGGGCACGCTCCGGATCTCGGGCCTTCACGATGGCATGGCCACCGTGCACGGCCGCGGAGGGATGGGCTTCGCGCTGCCAGCCGAGGAGTGGCTCACGCCCGTGCGCCAGTTCCTGCTGATGATCGAGCCGCTTCCCCTGCAGTGGACGCTCCACGATCAGGGACAGAAGCTCACCATCGCGGCGCCGGCGATGGCCAGACTCGAGCTGCGCTTCTCGCGCGAGCGGTAGCAGCCCCACTCAGCCCGCACCGGCCAGCTTCGCCTGCACACTCTTCACCTTGTCGGCCATCGACTGGGCGCGGTCGGTGCGCGTGCCCACCTTTAGCGTGGTGGTAATGCGGGGAGCGCCGAGAGCGTGCACCACCTCGTGGCAACGCTTGACCGCAGCGAAGACGGCATCCCAGTCGCCCTCAATGTTGGTTCCGTAGGCATGCATCTGGTGAGACAGGCCGGCGGCCACCAACACTTCCTGGCACGCAGCCACATGGCGGGACACACTCGTGCCCACCCCCACGGGAACAACGCACAAGTCCACAATCACACGCATGGAAGCCTCCGTTCTCGCCGCGCGGCCCGTATCCCGCTCCGCCCAGGCGTCACCCGCCCGAGAGTGCGTCCCAGAGGTCGTCGAGCCAGCGCTCGATGAAACTCGGTGGTGCCTCATCCACCGTCACCCCATCGAGTGCACACTGCTCCGCCGTGGGGAACCATCGGAGTGCATCGGCAGTCTCGCCGAGCGGTGTGCCCCAGCCTCTCCACACCATCTCTTTGTAGAAGCGATCGGCTGCCTTGGGGTCTTCCAGCTTCAGCCACAGGCCAGCCTGACACAAAATCCGAGGGGCGTCGGGATGCCCTTCTGGAATGCGCGCCGCCGCCTGCCACGCCAGCTCGGCGGCCTGGTAGCGGTAGTGAAAGCGCTCGTTGGGGTCCGGTGCGGAGGTCTCGATGAGCCTGGACTGGGCGGCGGTGAGGCCATGTGGCTCCTCAACTGGCGCTCGCGTGCGCAGATCGGGGGGTGGGAACATGCCCCCCGCCCAGGCGAAGTCGGGGCCCAGCTCGGTGCCGGTGAGATCAATGCCATCTTCACGCATCAGCCGAGCGGCTTCCCAGAGTGCTGGTGCCGTACCCTCCTCGACCAGAGCGCTGTAGCGCAAAGTCTTTTGGGCGAGCTCTGCCGGGAAATACGCCTCCGCTGTCGCTGGATCGCCCGACCGAAAGAGCCGCCTCGCCAGCAGTGCCTTCATCGGGTCGCGCTGGTCTTCTGGGAGCAGTGGCAACAGGTCGACGTCGACCGCCGCCTTCAAAGCATCGAGCGAGACCACCCGCTCGGCAACATGCGCCGTGTCGAACCAGTGGCCCGCCTCGGCAAACGCCCGGAGCGCGCCCACGGAGTCTCCGCTGCGCAGCAGCAACACGCCACGCTCGGATGCCACTTCGTCGCCAGGGTGAAGCTCCGAGAGGCGGTCGTAGCTTCCACGGGAGTACCAAGCGCATCGCCACGGCTCAGCGTCTGGAAAGGAAGCCTGATCGAGAAGGGAGAGGGCGGAGTCGAGGTCGCCTTGCACCATCGCCTGGCGAGCGCCCAGCCAGCGGGTCATGCCGGATGGTTCGGCCGCATCCAGGAGCGAGGACAAACGAGGGAGGTCGCGGTTCAGCCATGCGACCCATGCGAGCAGCCCCGGCGAAACGATGTTGGGCGAGGCCACATTCAGCCATTCGGCCCGTTGTTGGGCGGTGCCTCCGCCGGACACCATCCACGCCGTGAGCGCGGTTGCCGCTTTCGGGTCCTGAGCGATCGACTGCAGCTGGTCCGGGTCGGCCATGACCTGCTTGAAGAGCCACCGCAGCGACTGCTCGGCCGTGGGATCGCCCGTGTGATGCTGCGCAAGGTAGCCGTGGATGGCAGACACCCCGCGCCCCTCGTACCAGGCGTCGCGGGCGAGCCAGCCCACAGCCGCGCCCGTCACGCCCAGGGTGTCGGGCTCTCCTGCCACCACCCGTGCACGCACCTCGGCGATGACTGCAGGATCGCGACTCCACACCGAGAGGTTGTGGCCCGCCCACAGTCCCCGGCTGCCGGACTGCTCCGTGGGCATGGAATACACGCGAAGGAACCGCTCCCGGGCATCCGCATACTGCCCGAGCGTCTGCAGTCGAACCGCTTCCAGATACAGGCGCCAGGCGTCGGGGAGTCCATCCGGCACCTCCGGCACATCTGCCACAGAGCTGCGCGACCACTTGGACCGCTCGAGGTCCGACCGGAACTGCTCGAGCGCCGTCAGCGACGGGTGGTCGGCTCCCAGCTCTCGAAGGGCATCGATCTTCTCCGCGTCATCTCGCTTCATGGCGTTGCCCACCACACCCGTGGGCACGTCGACTTCGATCCGCGACAGCTCCAAGCCGAAGTCGGCATACGGACCGGTGAGCATCGCCCCTCGACCAGAGCCCAGCAAGGTGTGCGGGAAGTACGGCCCGCACGCAAAGGCGGCGGTCAACGACATCACAGGTAGGGCGAGCCACATCACACACCGTCCACAAGGCGAGGGGGCCCGCAGAGCCTACTGCACAGCTTCCGTCGGTGCACCACGGCGCCGCACCTCGGGCTCAGCGTCTGCCAGCACGAGCGCCACGGCAACGCGCTCGCCGGGCGCCAGGAGCTGCTCGACCCGCGGCTCGAGCACCACGCATGTCTCTCCTGCAGCCCGATCCTGGTAGCGCAAGTCCATGGTAGCCACGGCCAGGCGACCCTTTGGCACGCACACCTCGAGCTCCGAGAGCCACGCATGGTCCCGCCCGGTCGATGCCACATAGACCGCCCGAGCCGTGTCGGCCGCACCCCAGCCTGCCGGCGGTCGACCGAGAGCGGGCGCCGCCACCGACAGCGGAACCACGCCCGCCCGCACATCGGCAAGTGTGTCTGCACTCCAGGTGTCCGGCACATCCGACACGGGCAGTCGAAACCAGGTCACGCCCGCCAGCCGGCGCACGATGGGATTCGACGCGGCATCCAGCCAGCGCGCCACCACAGCCGGCTCCGCCCGCACCGCACCGCCGGTCCGTGCATCCGTGAGTGTGTGTGTGGGAAGGGCGACCTGAAGTGGAGCGCCTGACGAGGTCACCGCTGCAGAGACCGCGCGGCGGGCGGTCTCGGGATCGAAGAGGACTGGCCGGTCCACCCCCTCGACTGGCACGGAGTGCACCTGGAGGACCACGGTGTCGACCGCTTCTGTGAGGGCTGTCCATCCAGGCTTGTCGACGTGGTCGACCAAGGTGAGCACCGCGATGTCGACCGGGCTCGCCGCTTCGATCGCTGCCAGCACTGCGGCCCACTGGCCCAGGCGCCCCGTGGGGATGTCGGCATCGAGGTGCACCGAGTCCACCGCCCAACCTCGCTGCTCCGCACGCTCCAGCGTGAGCCGCACCTGAGCCAACACCTCGCCCGGCTGCAGAGCCCGGTCGGCGTCGGCCCACCGCAGGGCAAGCGACACGCTCCCGAGCCTGCGCGTGGCATCGGGCTCCCAGTCGGCAGAAGGGTTGCGCTTCGGCTGGCCGTCAAGGCTCCAGAGCCCGGTCCAGATGGTGTTCTTGGAGTCGGACTCCACGGCGAGCAGCATCCGGTCGGAGAACTCCGCTTCGGCCGCGTCTACCGCCGCCTGCACACTCGGGGTCCACACCCGCTGCCACACGTAAGCGTGGTGCTCCAGCGGGTGATTGGTCGAACGCTCGGGGGAGGGTCCTGCATGACAGGCCACTCCCGCGGTCAGCAGAGCCGCCATCCACTTGCGCATCTCACCACCACCTCGTGCCCGCAGCACGCCAAAGCCGTACCCGATGGCCGGGTGGGCCGCCAAGGGTCTGGAGGCCCGCCGGTGTGTCGGTCGACCCACTCCAGCACGACCCGTGGCAGACTGGGCGCCACCTCGATCCCGGCCGACCTGTCATGACTCCCTTCGAGCGGTTTCCCACCAACGAGCTCCTCAAACACGTTCGCGACGTTCGCAGAGACCGCCCACCCGAGACAGTGCAAGCGATGCTCAATGCGTTTCAAGCAGCATTCGGCCCCGAGGTCCTCCGCACGACACACGGAACGGCGCTGCTCGAGCTCATGCGGGCCCGCGGCACCGTGAGCATGACGTACTGGCTCGAGCACCGCAGCGACGACGGGTTTCGCTCACGATGGTTCGGCAGCATCCGAGGGGGAAGCTCGCTCAAATATGTGATTTATCAGGGTAAAGATGGTTCCTGGATCGGTGGAAACAACCGAGCCCTCAAGACGCTGTCCACCGCGGAAGCCATCACGGTGATCGAACACCAGCGCGACGAATTGCTCTCCGCACTCGATGTTGTCGACGCTCTTGATAACGACCCCACCCACAACAGCTGGAACACACTCCAGGCCGACATCGAAGCCGCAGCGCCCACCTACCAGCACTTGGCATTCTTCCACAAGACCCTGGCACTGTGGCGTCCCGACAAGATCGACGACTTTCACAACACTCGCTACCAGTCTCATGCTCTGCGGTGGATCGGTGCATCGGCCGATCCAGCAGGAATCTGGGCCAACGCAGGCCTGTTCGCTCATGCCCGACGGTGGCTGGGTGCCCAGCTCGGCAGTCCCATCCATATGAGCACCTTCGGACACGCCATCAACCATGTTGCGGGTCCCATCTTCCGCCTGTGGCGGGTCGGTGCCGGCCCACAGGAAGATGCCACCCTTGAATTCATGCTCCAGAACAACGTCGTTGCGATCGGCTGGACTGCGATTGGTGACCTGAAGGAATTGGTCGGCGAGCGCACCGGAAAGAACGCCCAACACCTGCTCCGCGATGGAATCCTGGCGGAATGGCCCGAGACTGCACCCTCCGCGGCGGGACGGGGCGGCGCCCAGCTGCAACGGTTCCTGCACCAGGTGTCGGAAGACGACTACGTGGTGGTTGCTCGTGGGCAACAGGTCTTCGGCATCGGACAGGTGACCGGACCGTACCAGTACCAGCCCGACGCCACCTATGGCCACCAGCGGTCGGTGACCTGGCTCGACCGCACGGACTGGAAGACCACCTCCAAGCGAGGTCTCCAGACCACCCTCTATGAACTCACGGACGCCTTCGGCTATCACGACGCGGTGGTCCACCGTCTCCATGGCACCAGCGGTCGCTCGCCAGCGGGATTGGGCATCGATCCGCCCCGCGGCGCCCCGCTAAGCGCCACCGCGCAGACCGTCCTCAAGCAGGTGCACCGCAAAGGGCAGGTGCTGCTCTACGGTCCGCCCGGCACCGGAAAGACCTTCCACGCCATGCAGGCCGCACAGGAGCTGGCGGCCCAAGGTCGGCACGGCCGCAGCTGGAGCGGTCTCAGAGAGGCGGAGCGCAACGCACTCAAGCAACCGGGCGGTGCTCAGCGCATCTGGACCTGCACCTTTCACCCCGCCTACGGCTACGAAGACTTCGTGGAGGGGCTGCGCCCTCGGCCCACCGACGCCGGTCTCACCTTCGAGCCTGCTGCCGGCCTGTTCCGCCGCATCTGTGCTGTGGCCACCGCCCATCCAGACGAAAGCGTGGTGCTGGTGATTGACGAGTTCAACCGCGGCGATGTGGCCCGCATTTTCGGGGAGCTTCTCACACTGCTTGAGCTCGACAAGCGCCAGCGCATCCACGTGGTGCTGCCCTATTCCGGAGATGCGTTCACCGTACCCCGCAACGTGCGCATCTTGGCCACCATGAACACCAGTGACCGCTCCATTGCGCTGCTCGACGCCGCCCTGCAGCGCCGTCTTGGGAAGGTGGAGCTGCTTCCCGATCCAAAGGTGCTGGGTTCCGCGGCGGTCGAAGGCATCTCCCTCGCCGGACTGCTCACGGCCATCAACCGCCGCCTCTTGGAAGTTCTCGGCGACCGCGCCCGAGACCTCCAAGTGGGTCACGCCTACTTCATGATTGACGGCAAGCGCCTGAACACCTTCAGCGCACTGCGAGACGTGGTGCAGTATGACCTGCTGCCCCTACTCCAGGACTACTGCGCCGACGATCCCCGCTCTCTGCACCAGCTCGTGGGCGATGCTCTGTACGACCCCGGCCAGCGGCGCTTCCGCACAACGCCGTTCGCAGAGGGAGAAGGCGACCGACTGGCCGAGGCCCTGCTTGGCTGGGGAGACGAGGTCGCCGCAGAAGTACCCGACTCGTCGAGCGAGGATACCGACGACTCGGACGACGACGCGTGAGTGGCGGCCCCACCGTGACCCTGCAAGAGTGGTCGTCCATCGACGCCACCGCCGAGCCGGCCCTTGCCGACCTCTGGCCCGATACACCGGCCATCGCCATGGCCACCGCGGGCCTGCCCGGCAACGCGCTGCGCGTCGAAGCCTGTCGCACCGGACTGCAGATCTCCGCGCGGCAACACGTGGGAATGGTTCGTCTGGGACCGCTCACACTGCGCATCCAGCCCAAGCTCCCCCCCGGCGACTTGTGGACTGCGCTGGCCTTTTCACTGGGGCTCGACGCTGTGCCCCGCTACGAATCCGTCGATGATGTGCTCGATGGAGACTTCATCGATGACCTGGCACGCTTGCTTCTCGACGAATCGGATCGTCTCTGGCGCCTGGGACCGCATCGCACCTATCAGACCGCAGCCGACTGGCTGGCAAGCCCCCGTGGGCGACCGGATCTCACAGTCCTCAGCCGACACCAACCCCTCCGCCGCGCAGCGCTGCCGTGTCGCTTTCACGAGCGGTCGGCAGACAACGCCACCAACGCAGCCGTTCAAGCCGGCCTGATGCTGGCAGCCTCTCTGGTGCGCAGCCTGGGCCTTCGCAGCGCCCTCCAGCGGGCTCAGCGCTTGTGGGCCGATGTCTGCGCGCCCCGGCCTCTCGATGCGAACTTGCTGGCCGACGCCCGGCGGCAGCGCAGCCGACTCAATGCCCGCTACGACGGAGCCCATGCTCTGGTCGAGCTGCTGCTGGTTGGACTTGGGCGCGGCGAGCTCGAGAGGGAGGGCCACACCACACCACTTCCCGGCTTCCTGGTGGACATGTCCTCCGTTTGGGAGCGCTTCCTCGAGCGCTTTCTCGAGGCGTTTCTGCCCCCAGGGGTCCAGGTCGCTCCGCAGCGCACCCTTCGGCACCTCTACCGGGTGGCCAAGGCCCCCTCGGGCTGGCACCCACCCCGGCCTCGGCCCGATCTGGTCTTGAGCGACCACGGAGCACCATCCATGGTGATCGATGCCAAGTACCGGGACATTCTCGCCCGTGGCCTGCCGCGTGAGATCCTCTACCAGATGTCGGTCTACGCACTGGCATGGTCCACCCATGGAGACGGTGTGCCAGCAGTCGCGATCTGCCCGAGCCGCGGTCATCCCGGCGAGGCCTGGCTCACCATCCATCCGCCGAAGGGCGGTGTACGACACATCGGCGTGCGCACCGTAGACTGGTCCGCGGCCCTGGCAGCAGTGCGGCGTCGAGACCACGCCGCTGCGCAGGAAATGGCTGCCACCTGGAGTGCGTCCACGCCGGCACCACCGCAGGCCGGCGTGGTCGGCGCATAGGGCGACAGCAGCCTCAGAGCAGTGCTGTCATCGCAACCACACCCAACGCCGCCACCACTGGAATGGCCAGGTTGTCGTCGATCCGTCTCGCAAACAGCTCTGCCAGCGCCGCGGGTACCGCACCGGCGGCGGCCACGGCAAGCGCTTGTGCCAGGGACAGCTCTGGATGCCAAAGCCACAGTGCACCCAATGCCATCAGCGTGCCCACCGCGGCAAAGGTGAGGGTGCCTTCGAGGGTGCGTCCGTGCACCAGGCGGATGCGACCAAACCGTCGACCCACGACACCCGCAGCCGGGTCAGCCCAGCCCAACACCACCAGTCCCACCATCGCCGCCAGGGGAGAGCCGATCAGGGCCAGGACCACGAGCGCGGTAGAAAACCAAGTGGCCGAGTTGATCCGCCACGCTTCATGCGCATGGGCCACGGGTCCGAATACCGTCATGAGAATGCGATTGAACGCTTCACTTCGGCGGCGAACGATTTCCAGCGTCCATGCAAACCCTGCGATCATCGCGGCGGCTGGCAGCAGCCAGTCCGGTGGAAGCACATGCTCCACCATCATGGCCCCGCTCGTTCCACCCATCACATGAAACACCGCTCGCGCCGGATTCGAAGGCCGAAGGCTCGGGGCCGCATGTCCCGCGCGCCGCACGCGTGCAGCGAATGCTTCGTAGGCAGGGAGCGCGTGTCGCCTCCACTTGTCCCAACCTCCCAGAGTATCGGGCTCAATGGCCAGGGCCTGCCGAAGATCTTCCGCTCCGTGAATGCCCGCTTCTACGGCATGGAGCACCACTTGCAGCACCCGGTCGCGCGAGTCCGCCGGTGGATGACCATCATGGCGAGCGGGATCGAGAGACCACAGCAAGGCATGCACGTCTCCGGCCAAGCGAACCTGGGGTGGGATGACAGGCGCCATGGTACTGGTCGAGCAGGCAGGGAGCATGGGGCCTCGTGGACAAGCGACCCGTGGTTCTACCGAGCGGGCACACAATGTCGAGCGTGAACCTGCGAAAACATCCATGATGACGGAAGTGTGACGTGAGCAGCCATCCGGTATCCAGATCGTCGGACAGGTATCGCCCCCACCGGCCCATCCAATCCTCCCCCACCCACTCGAAGCGCCCCACTCCGACGATGGCATCCACGGCCCTTGAGTCCTGTCGCCTTCGAGAAGCTTGGGCTAAGCTCGGACTGGGCGCGACCCCAATCGGAGGACTCCATGACGAACCCTGTTCATCCACGATGCCTTGAGGGTGCGTGGCCACGCCCCAGTCGGGCCCCCCAGTCCATCCGCATGTTTCTCGTGGGTGTGCTCTTCACCTCCGCCTGCGTGACTGAGGAAGACAAAGCCAACGCCCTCATCGTGGATGGCAGTGACGAGGCCGACGCGGACACAGACACGGACACGGACACAGACACAGACACAGACACAGACACAGACACGGACACGGACACAGACACGGACACGGACACAGACACGGACACAGACGCGGACACAGACGCGGACACAG
>CAJWOS010000035.1 GCA_913044235.1 uncultured Pseudomonadota bacterium | reverse complement strand
CGCCAAGCAAGCCAATTCGAGATTCCGCGCGTCGTCTTTGTGAACAAGATGGATCGTCCGGGCGCGGACATCCGACGCTGCATGACCACCATCGAGCGCAGGCTCGGCGGCCATCCAGTCCCTGTTTGCGTGCCTGTTGCCGACGAAAACACCGTAATGGACCTGGTCAACGGTGAGCTCGTCTCGTTTTCTGGCGACCGTGGCGAGACCGCTGCTCGGGGTCCAATTCCTGCCCACCTACAGGACGACTACGAGGAATTCCGCGAGACGATGCTGCTCGCTTGCGCAGAGGAAGACCCAGAGCTCGAAGAGATGGTGCTCGAAGAAGCCGAAATTCCCGTTGCGCGGATCATCGCGGCCCTCCGTGCCGGCACGATGGGCGGTCGAATGCACCCGATCTTCGGCGGAAGCGCGCTGCGAAACTGGGGAATTCAGCCCCTGCTCGAAGGTGTACTGGACCTGCTACCCAATCCGCTTGAGCGTCCACCGGCTCTCGCGCGGGATGTCAAGACCGACGAGGAAACCCTCATTGAGATGAGTCCAGAAGGCGGCCTCGTTGCCCTGGCCTTCAAGGTTCAGCTCTGGGACGGCCGGCGCCACGTCTTCGTTCGTATCTACCGAGGCAAGCTGGAGCCCGGCCAGCAGGTGCTGTTGTGCGGCCGCGACCAGAAAGAGCGTGTGGCCCGTATTTTCGAAGTGAACGCAGGCAACAAGGGGAGGGCTTCAGGCGCGACTGCTGGCCAGATTGTGCTTCTCGCCGGCCTGCGTCATGCCACCACGGGAGACACCCTGGTCGACATCGAGAGCAAAGAAGTACTCCTGGAGCGCATCGACACGAAAGAGCCCGTGCTTGGTCTCGCCATCGAGGCCACCAACTCGTCCGAAGAAGAAAAGCTGATTGATGTGCTCGGAAAAATCTGCGAAGAAGACCCCACAGTACGGTTCGTAGAAGATACCGACACGGGCGAGAGAGTCCTGCGAGGGATGGGCGAGCTGCATCTCCAGATCATCTTCGAGCGCATCGAGCGAGAGTACGGTCTGAAGGTTCGCGCCGGTCGTCCCACCGTCATGACCCGCGAGACCGTCGGCGGAGCCGGCGTCGGCAATGCACTCGTCGACCGGATGCTGCACATGGGTGAGACCCAGGTGCCCCTGAAGGCACGATGCGTCGCACACGTCCAACCTCGCGACCGCGACGCTGGAATGGCGACTGAGGTGAATCCAAAGGTGCTTCCCGATGGCAGCAGCTTGAATGAAGCACAGCTCGAAGCGGTCAAGGCGGGCGTGGCAGACGCCACGATGGCCGGCCCCTCGGAAGGCGCGCCGCTCCAGGATGTTGCTGTACAGCTCACCGAAGTCGAAGTCTATGCGGGGGGAAGCACACCGCAGGCGCTGCGAATTGCCGCGTCTCAGGCCGTACGAGAGGCCCTTCAAAAGGGCGGCGGACGCGTATTGCGCCCGTTGATGAAGGTCGAGGTGGTGGTGCCTGACGAAAACCTCGGCTCGGTCCTGGGTGACCTGCAGTCCAAGGGGGCCAACATCAACGGTCAAGAGAGCGATATGGGCACCTCAACCATTCTCTGCGAAGCCGGCCTGCACAGACTGCTGGGCTATACCACGACGCTCCGCAGCATGACGCGGGGACGCGGTCAGTTCACGATGGAATTTGACCGGTTCGACGTCGGCTGAGTCCAAGCGAGCCCGGCCTTCCCGACGAGTGAGGCCGCGGCGGAGTGGGTGCGATGATCAGCGCGGCACGCACCGCACGGTCGCGTTGCGCTCACAGGAAACCCGGCACTCCTTGCGAACCATCGCGGAAGCACCCGCGTCCGCGAGGCGCTGGTCCACCCGGCTGCACAGCTCGGCGCGCCCGACCTCTGCCACCTTCCAGGCTAAGCCGACGTGGTCGACGGGCAGGCCCGTGTAGCAGGCTTCATCCTCAAGGTCGGCGATGCAGATCCGACTTTCGCTCAGGCTGGGTTCGCTCATGCAGCTCACATGGGCACGCTCAAGCACGATGGCGGGGCAGGACCGGCGGTCCGAGTCCGCGGCCAGCTCGGCCATAGAACCGGCCACACGCTCGGCCTGCACCTCGGCACCCAACCGCACGACCGCTCCAAGCCGTGCGAGGACTGCTTTTCGGGCCTTCGCTTCACTGCGAGCCGTCACGGTGGTGGACCATTCTCCACTGAGTGCACAGTCGTCAGCCGGACCAATAAAGACCGCATCGCATCGTGTAGGGCCAGCCACCGCCATCGCGGGCATCGCGAACGCTCCACACGTCAAGACCAGGGCTCGCCACGACATCAACACCTCCATCCGTCTTCCCAACCCATCGAGCCGACGAGGACCATCCGGGGTTCGACCGGGTGAACGGCTGGAAGTCGCACTATCTTGACTGCTTTCCATCCCGCTCCGCGATTCATGTCGCGTCTGGCGCCGGAAGTCGAGCCGACAGCGGCCACAGGGACCCCACGACGAGGTCGGCTTCGTCGTCCCATCCGGTCTCCCGGTGTCGACAGACAAGAACTGTTGCTGTGCCCGCAGCTCGACCGGCACGCACGTCGTGCAGGTAGTCCCCCACCATGACAGCCTGGTCTGGAGCTGCGTCGAGGCGCTGAAGCAGCAGGAGAATGCCATCCGGATGTGGCTTCGGCCGGGCGGAGTCGCGACCGAGAATTGCATCATCGTGATGCATCACGGAACGGAGACCGATGGCATCCAAAGTACGGAACGCCACGTCTCGTGTGTTGCGCGTGAGTACCCCCAGCCGACAGCCAGCCTCCGACAAATGCGCCACAAGCTCTGCCGCGTCGTCTTGCAGTCGCGACTCTGCGGCCAGATCCAGCTCCCACTGCCGCAGCCAGCGTTCCGCTGCTGCACGGTCGCTTGGTGAACGCTCTGCCAAGGCCGTGAGAATGTCTTGCTCCGGGTCGATCCCCAGCTCCCGACGAGCGTACATGAAGTCGTGAACAGGAACCGTGAGTGTACCGTCAAGATCGAACAGCCAAACACGGCGTTCGGACCAGTCGGGCAGGGAGGACGACATGAGATTTCCGGGTGCGGGCTACCCCACTACCCGACTCAGGCACCGTTTGCTTGACCATCGGGTCTCACGAGGTGGCGACCCAGCCTCACCTCAAGCGGCTCTTCTCCCTTCGCGAGCCGCGCCACCAAGGTTCTGGAGTCGCGAGCCTGTTCGCCACGGTCGGCGGTAGCTTTGCCCGGTCGACGGCTCCGCAGTTTGCTCAGACTTCCGTCGTTCCACTGCTCGCCGACCAGCTCACCAGACTGCAGCCGTGCCGAGAGGGTGCGGGCGCCTCGCGCCAGCTCGGCCTTGCGCTCGATGCTCAACCCAGGGCGCTTGGCATTCCGGTCTTCCAGCGGGCCGTCCGTCCACCGTCCAAGTGGGTATTCACCGCGGGAAATAGACGTGTGAATGGTGGGTTTGGTGAGCTTCTCGCGCCCCTCGCTCATGAGCTTATTGCCGCTCAAGGGGAGGTTGTCTGACACGGACTCGGACGTGGGCAGCTTCAAGATCTTCGGCTGCACCGCATCGACCTGCTGAATGGTCCCAACAGACATACGACTGCTCGCCGGCGCCGCCATTCGCGACTTCGCCAACGCACGGGCGGCCGGACTGATGTCCACCACGACCGCCGGTCCAGCACTCGACGTCGCCGGCGGCGATACCCGTGCTGCAGTGGGCGACGAACGCGCCCCCTGAATGTTCTGAAAAGCCGCCGCACCCATGGCCGAAGCCACACCGCCGCGTACGGATGACAACATCCCACCGCCAAATGAGCTGATTGACGACAGCAAGGCATACGCCTGAACCGCCTGTCGTCGTTTTGAAGCAAGATCGCCGAACCTCGCGCTGTATCACTACATAGTTTTTCGTATACCGTCAAATTTTCTCACCGGGGGCGATCTTGACACGGCAATACTGACATCGGGTTACTGAACATATGATCAGCACCCATGATTCCGAGGCCGAGTGAAGACCCGACTGCGAAAGCTCCGTCGCCTGCCCCCCCGCCAGGCTCGCGCTCGTGTCTCGCGACTAAGAACTCTCGTACAATCCCGCGGAGACGCTATCTTGGACGACGCCCTTGAATTGCTCGAGCGGCTGCTCGCAGCACGCGCGTGGCTTCGGCACGACCCAAGCTGCCAACACCGTTCCCCCACGCACAAGGGCGAAGCGCGCTGCACCTGTGGACTGACCGCCACACTGGAAGGGGGCTCACCATCGGAATCGGGCTCCTGAGCTGCCCAATACGCCACCCCCCCCCTAAAAATACAGCGGCACCACAGCGAGAGCCGGTCAAAATGACATCGGCACGCAACCGTTTGGGGCACTGGACAGGCGGGGAGCGCCCCTGCTGGCGAACCCGCTACCGAATCACCACCGTTGCTCCCTGCGTCGCCGGGTCAAACCCTTCGGTGGGGTTCGTCTCGGCCTGGCCAAAGGTGTTGGGTACCGTCCAGGTCTGACCTGCGCCGTTGACTACCATGACCGACCACGGGCCCTCCGGCAGCTCGTCCACCGAACCATCGCCATCGTCTGACACGCTGAATGGCAAGTAATATCGGCCATTTTCCGAGACTCGGACTGTCAACTCAAGGCTCTCCCCAGCCATGGTGGGGAAGTTGAGCAGCTGGAACAAGAAGTCCGCGACCGAGTAGTCCACAATGCCCTGAATCACCATCGGCGAGGTGCCAGATGCTGCGTCCTCCGCAGACAGGATTTCTGTGAAGAACACCTGTGGCGGCTCCATGTCTTCGATGATGACCGCACCCGCATCGTCGTACGAGACGACGGGCACAAACGGAAAGGAGACTGCGCACGGCTGCTTGTCCGAGAGATCTTGGAGCGGGCCGAGCTCGATGTATTCAGTACCCACCGCGGTCGCCGCCAGCGTGAGCGTACCGTCGGTGCTCATCCCCACCTGTCCCGATGCCGGCTCGCCGTCTCCACCGAGAATGGTGAACGCCGGCTTCTCGATGGGAATCGGAACCTGGATGGCCGCAGGTACTCCCGTCAACAACTCCCCAGGACCAAGCTCCAGAGGAACCGTGTCGGGACCCGCCGAGCCATCATCATCGGTCACCCACCCCACGAAGCCACCTCCCCAGTCTCCACAGGTCGACCCCTTTGCGATGTCGACGGATGGAGAAAAGTCCAGATCGGTGTCATGCAACGCAGACATCAGGTAGCGACCCGGTGGCACAGCCGTCAGCGCATAGGAAGCCGACCAGGAGCCCATGGGAGACTGCTCGAACGACTCGGCCGGAATCACGTCGAAATTGACGGGTCCCCCGAGTCCAGCAGGAGGACCCGGATTGTCGGCATCATAGAGCAGGATGAAGACGTCGGCCGGTCGCTCCGGGCCCACAACCAGTACGTCTCCCAGAATCACGCCCGACGCGCTGCCGGTGTCCAGGTTCGCCACCGGAGGCGTCCACTCACAGCCGCACATCGCGGCAGCCATCGAAAGCAGGATTGTCTGTCGCATCAGAACCTCCACGTTGCGGAGCCGAACCAGCGGGCTCCCACATCTTGTCCCAAAGGGTGTTCCTGGAAGCTGCCACCTTCAGCCAACGCCAAAAGGTTCCAGCCAGTCATGGCGAGCTCGAGGTCTTCGTTGGCCAGCGGATGAGCCGCGACCTTCGCTACCAACACGGTTCGGCCTGGAATCGGCATGTCAGTAATCTCGACCTGCCCACTCTCGTTGAAGTCCCGTTCCGCCCAGCTCTGGTCGGACAAGTAGTGGACGTGGGTGGCAAGGTCGGTCCGCCAAGGCGTGCGCACCACCACACCGGCATTCACCTTCACCGTCGACATCGATGATTCCGGAAGCACAGTGCCTGCGACATTCTGAGAGATGCGGCCGAGCGCAACGTTGCCGTACAGGTCGAGACCTCGGACCGGATACAGCCGCCCCTCGAGCTCGGCACCGAAGCCCCGATACACGCCCTCCACGTTCGTGAACGACGTTGCACCGGCGGCGATGACCTCTCGATCCGGCAAAACATCGGTGAACTGACTCCCATCGACATCCGTGAGGCCAATGAGGTCACGGACCTCATTCATGTAGACCGTGACATCGGCCGAGTGGATGTCCGACGACTCGTCGTGGATCCCTGCTTCCACCGTGAAGACGCGCTCTGGTAGGAGGCTCTGGTCGCCAAGCGTCTGCACGGCATATCCGTTGGCACCTTCGACGGGCTGGTAGAGTTCCAGGTAGGACTCCATCTGAGATGGTGCACGAAATGCCGTTCCACTGGTAATCCGCGCGCTTCGCCGGTCGTGGAAACGCCAGACCGCCGCACCCCTGGGAGAAAAGGTCTTGAGGGGGTCGTCGACCAGCGGATGTCGGTCGAAGCGCAGCGAGCCTACGAGACGAAATGGCCGCCATCCCTCTTTGGTAAAGTCGCCCAAAGCAGCCTCTTCCTGGATGAATACACGCGCGTGGTGTTCATCTGCATTGGCGCCGTCGTTGGCGAGGTAGCCCCAGGCAATCTTCTTGAAGCGGTATCCGACCCCACCCACAATGTGGTGATCCACGTTTGCCCCTTCGAACTGCTGGATGAACTCGACCTCTCCATCGACCGTGTCGCTGTCGACAAACGTAGGCAGAGACTCCTCGCCAGCAAATCGAGTGAATGGGCCCGTCTCGGCAACAAACTTGTTGTAGAAGCTCCGCACATGAATCGGGCCCACACTCAGGTCTGCGCGCGCATAGGCCGAGTCAAAGTCGAGCCCGAAATCGCCCATGCGCCCAAACACGTAGAATTCGGAAATCCCGCCAGAATAGCCGGCAGACAGCGACATGGAGCCGACTTCGCCAAGCCTTCGATCCACCCGACCGTTGGCCATCACCACGCCCAGTGCACGCGATGGATCGTCGAAATAGCTCACATATGGACCATCCTCGAGGACTGGCTCGTTGGTGGACCACCGCCCCGCCTGCTGGAAGCCCGCCGAAAGGCGCGTGGCGAGGTCGCCATGACGGCCGGTGGTGACCACGGTTCCACGCGAATACCCAGGACCTCCGCCCTCGAGATGGACCAGGTTGGACCCGGTTCCCGGCGCACGGGTGATGATGTTCACCACACCGGTCACGGCGTTGGCGCCGTAGACCGCCGATGCCGGCCCTCGAACCACCTCGATGCGCTCGATCTCCTCGAGCATCACCGGAATGGTCGCCCAGATCGGAGTGGCGAGAATGTCCTGGTACACGCTCCGCCCATCCACCAGCACCAATACCTTGTTGGCCAGTGCGCGATTGAATCCTCGAATCGAGAGGTCAGGCTGGGCAGCCGAGAGCTGCATGACGTCGACCCCGACCACACGTCGCAGCACATCCGGCACGTTGCTCGCACCCGACATCCGGATGTCTTCCGCGGTCAACACTGTGACCGTGGCTGGCGCTTCGAGCAGCGGCTGTCCGTAGCGAGACACAGAGCGGGTCTCTTCCGAAAAGATGTCGAGCTCTGGCGTGGTGGTAGGAAGGGTGCCCCCAGCAGCCACTGCAGACCGGGTGGGCGGCACTGCCTCGATCGGTGCAGTCTCTACGGTGGCCTCGGTGGCGGTCGCCTGGAGCTCGACCGAGAGTGCCGTCAACTGATCGACAATCGCCTGCAGCCGCTCCACCTGCCTCTCTGATGCCCCACCTGGACTCGTACGATTCTCCGCGACCTCGGCAGGCGCCTTGCCCACGATCCCAAGCCGAGCCTCTTCAATTTCGCTGGCGACATCGACCCGCAGCGAGGCCGGCATCCGCGCCTTTTCCTGCTCATAGAGAGCATAGGCATCCAGAGCACTTTCGTAGCGCTGAGCAGCCAAGGAGGTGCGGGCGACCGCCAGCGCAATCCCGGGATGCGGATGCAGCACATAGGATTGTTGGAAGAGCTCCGCGGCACGGCCCGGATCGTTTTCCACCTCCCAGGCGGCCTTGGCTTCGCCATACAGCCGCTTGGCGTCTTCCTTCGGTCCGGCCAAGGCCGGTGACGACAGCAATCCCAGGAGCCCCGTCATCAAGACGGCTCCACGCAAGTTGGAAACCATGGCTTCCTGCTCCGAGTGTGTGTGGCCTGAAATCAGCCGCCTACCTGAACCGGCGACCGAGAGGGATGACCCGCGAAGTGCTATTGGCCGAAGATATCGTCGACGTCTGGTACTTCATCCGGGCTTTCCAGCTTTGACGGAGCAGGGGATGCCTCCGGGGCAGCTCCAGTTCCTGCATCGTCTGTCGGGACTTCCGACTCTGTGGGAGCCGCCGACTCCACCGGCTCTGGTGCCGCTTCAGGAGGGGCAGCCCTCTTCTGCGCGCGCTTGGCCTGCGCCTTGGGTGGGGTCGACTTCGCGGGTGCCGGCAGTTGTGGAGCTTCGGCCTCAACAGGCGAAGCATCTCCGTCACGAGCATCTTCGTGCCGTTCGCCTCCCGGAGAAGCTGACTCTACGACACCAGAAGACGGCGCCTCGCTGGCCGCGACTTTAACGGCCCCATCGGGCGGCACGCCTTCCCCTTTTTCTCCCGCGGGCTCCGCAACATCCGTCATGGGCATCAGGGCATCGCGCTGGGCCTGCATCGGGGATTCCCCATGGGAGGAGTGTCCCACGAGATACGCGGCCACCACCATCACCATCAACAGCAGCGAGAGCCCCACACCCATCCCGATCCACTTAAACTGCGGCCCGAGACTGCCCGTGACCGCACTGGATCCACCTTGAGATTGGATGGGCATCACCTCGGACGCGTGGTTCACACGCGGTGTGATGATTGAGGCCTCAGTGGTGCTCGGCGCGCCGGGTAGGTTGGAATGGGTGACGGTCGCGGGCTGCCCGGTGACTTCACGCAGACCGGCCATCAGCGCGGCCACGTCAGGAGGGCGCTTCGCCGGATCCTTTTCCAGACACTGAAGCACAATTTCCTCGAGCTTGGCCGGCACCACCACATCCGGGTTGAGCGCGCCAAACCTCGGCACGGGCTGGTTGATGTGCGCAATCATGGTGGCCGTGCTGGTGTCACCATGAAACGGCCACTTCCCCACCAGAGCGCGGAACATCAAAACCCCCATCGCGTAGATGTCGGCTCGATGATCGACTTGCTTCAAGCCTCGAATCTGCTCGGGCGCCATGCAATGAGGGGAACCCAGAATGAGCCCTGCGCGAGTGAGAGCCTGGTCATCCTCCACCACCTTCACCAGACCAAAATCAACCACCTTGACTTGTTCATCGCCGTCTTCATCCACGCGAATGAGCAGATTGCTCGGCTTCAGGTCGCGGTGGACCACGCCCCGCCGGTGGGCAAACCGCAGGGCGCGGCAGATCTGCAGTCCAAGCCGCATCACGCGCGCCGGATCCATCGGCCCCCGACGGGCGATGTCAGTGAACCGAGGACCGTCGATGTACTCAAGGGCCAGAAACAGCTGTCCTTCTTCCGTCTCGCCATACTCATACAGGGTGACGATATTGGCATGATTCAGGGTCGCCAGGGTCCGCGCTTCGAGTCGGAAGCGCTCGATGAAGCGCCCACCATCCTCGCTGTCGATGCCTGCCCGAAGGATCTTCAACGCGACGGGACGTCGGAGGTCGAGGTCGGTGCACAAGTACACCTCCCCCATTCCGCCCCGCGCAATCATCCGCTCGACCTGGTAGCGGCCAGCAAAGATTCGAGGGGTGCCTCGCTCGACATCTGGCATGAGCTGTCCGTCCATGTTCGCCGCTCCTGCATTGGAGTGGCGATTCGCGTCTCTTTTGAGATCAACGATTGAAAAAAAAGCTCCAGCCCCATGGAACCGTTGACCTGTCTTCCCTGCTCAAGAGACGACGGCGCTCAGAGTAGCACGATGGCGATTCCCCATCAGCACCGTCACCCCGGACTCGACCAAATCAGACATCCCCCTACGCACGCTGCCATACACCGCACCGCTGCTCCCAGCATCCGTGCCCGGACCACCCCCAGCCGCATGTCTTGCAGCGGATGGTGGCCACTTGGCGCTACTCAAGGCGAACGGTAGCGATACCCTCTGGATTCGGCGTGGCGCTCAAACGCCCCCGTTGCGACGCCGAATCACCCAGGCGAGACCACCCAACCCACCAAACAACAACGCCAAGAAAGGGGCACCGGCAAGAGAGACCACCCGGCGATCGGGCACGCTCCTGCGAGCCGACTCATCGACCAGGAGATCGAGCTCCGCACCGGGAGCCACAAAGCGACCGCGCTCACCATACAGAGCTGCCAGCTGTCGAAGAAACGTGGTGTCAGGCTGAATGTCAGCAAGCTCCGGGTCACGATTCGAGACCGCAAAGACCGTGCTGCCCCGATCGGCAGCGCGATTTCCGGTTCCCACCGACACTCGATGAGCCCCACGCATCTCGGGCCGGTACGCGAAGATGCCTTCGCCTGCGGCGTCGGTGGTGAGGGCAATGGGCGTTCGCACGCCGTCTGGGCTTTCGATGGAGCCCACCACTTCCGCCCCTTCCACCGGGCCGTAGCCGGCATCGCGTACGCGAACCGTCAGCCGCATCTCGTCTCCCAACAGCACGTTTTCCCGGGAGGGAAACACCACCACGCGGCGATAGTCGGGGTCTGCCACCAACCAGCGCAGCGCGTTCTTCCAGAAGCGGAGGTAGGCTTGGTTGCCACGGCCCTCGGCCGCCTCAGAAAAGGACCAGCGCCAGCTCGCGTCGACAGCAAGTGCCATGGTTCGGCCTTCTGCGACCTCGCGCACCGCCAGAATGGGCAAGGGTCCACTGTCGGTCACGAGTCCGGGATGTTCGAGGAGGGCAGCCGAGCCCGGCGTTAGACCCAGGCTCAGGTTGGTGCCGTCCATGGCGGGCAGCCGCTGCCAGATCGACTCGGTCTCGTCGGCCGTGGCCCCCAGTCGCGTGAGCGGATGAACGGCCCCCGACGCAGTGAGCTTGGGCCGAAATGGAGACTCGTCGGTCTTCACCCCGGTCACACCCAGCTCCACCGGCAAGACCTCCGAAATGGGGGTGCGAGCATACTCGCCGAGGTCGAAGCTCCGGTCGCCACCCGTCATCACCAGCGCCCCTCCCGCTCGGACGTAATCGGCGATGTTGAGCAGGAGGTCGTCGCGCCCGTAGGAGAAGTAGGGGCGGTAGTTGAAGTTTTGGAGGATGACGAGATCAAACGTGCTGAGATCTTCTGTGAACAGTCGCTGGTAGGGGAACTCGATGAGCGACATCTCGTTTTGCTGCCAGCCAGACCGAAAGTCCTCCCGCGTTCGGAGAATGAAGAAGCTCACCAGATCCACACTCGGATCTTCTTTCAAGAAAAGGCGCAGGAACTTCTGATCATAGCTTGGGCTCCCCGACACCTGCAGCACGCGAGTGCGCTCACGAACCACGCGAACCACGACCGGGTAGACGTTGTTTCCTGGAACAGCGTCGCCCACTTCGACCGGAACCGACACTTCCCATGCAAATCGCCCCACCTGCCGTGGGATGACCGTGAACTCCACGTCCGCACGACCGTCGGCGTCGAGCGTGACCGTTTCCTCTCGAACGGTGCGTCCGTCCCGCGACAGGGTGACCGGAACCGCCCGGCCCGGAGGACCGCGAACCTCCGCCTGCAGCGCAACAGCAGTTCGCAAGAATGCGAACCCACCACTCGTGACATGCTCCACCGAGACATCAAAGAGCGCTTCAGCTTCTCCGGTCTGGATAAAGGTGACCGGCCCCGGCAGCACCGGCACAGCCGAGGCGGACAGTGTGCCCTGCTCCGCCGCCGCCGCCACTTCTCGGCGAAGCGGCCCTCGATCGAGCCCATCCGACAAGACCACTACGCCGCGGAGCTCCTGCCCGAGATGTCGGTCGGCGATCACATCCAGCGCCGCACCGAGATCAGTTCCCCGCCCCTCAAACCGCTCGGGCGCACCCGCCCGTACCGTCTCGTCGAAGGTGTAGACATCCATCGGGTCCTGCGCACCTCGCAAGGTTTCCAACACCTCCATCGCGGCCGTCGAGCGCACCGACGCGCCATCGGAGACGCCCATGGAGCCACTGCCGTCCACGAGGACAACGAGCTTCCCAAGCTCTTCTCGACCGTCCTCCTCCACGATCTCCGGTCCGGCAATCCCCACCACCAGAGCTCCGAGAGCCACCGCCCAGAGCGCACTCTCCAGAAGGCGAAGCGGGGGTGAGCGAACCGCCCGCCACCCCCCAAGCAAAGCGACAGCCCAAGCCACCAATGCCACCAGGGCAGCGCCCCCCACCAGCAATGGGTCGGTGGTCCACACGAGGTCGCCCTCTCCCCAGCGCGCACCTGCCAGCAGCCAGTCAATCATTCGAGCTTCCCATCACGCATCAACTCAAGCACATGGGCCTGATCATGCTTGTAGTTCGACGTGAGGGAGTACATCACAAGGTTGACCCCGAGCTTGACCGCCTCGCGGCGCTGCAGCTCACCATTGGGCACCACGGGAAATCGGTCGCGACCATCTTCGCCCCGATGTAGGGCGCCAGAGAGGTCGTTGGGGCAATACACGATGGGCGTGACCGGACCGCGTGTGACCCCTTCGAGGACTTCGGAGACAGCCACCCGTCCCACAGGGCGCTCGAGCAGAAAAAACGCTCGATACAGCGAGTGGTCACCAGGCAAGGGCGTCATGGGTCGGGTGGGGAAGAGCTGTCGACACAAGGCCCGAACCGACTGTGCGAATGGACCATCACGAGAGCCACTGGCATCGTCGAAGAACAGAAACCCACCATACGAAACATAGCGACGGAGCTGCTCCACACCATCGTCCGACATCGGAGGCAAAGCATCTCGGCCGATGAGAACCGTGAATGGGTGTGCAAAGAGATTGGGGTCTTCGGGGGCGATCTGGACGGTCTCCGGGTTCGCCTCTACGCTTGTGGTCTGGATCAGCTCGAACAACAACCGCTGCCACGCCGCCGCCCGATGGATCGAAGCCCCTGGGATCGCCAGCTCGGCGATGTCGACTTGGGATGCGGCTCCGAGGGCCCAGGCGTCGGGCCCGACCAGACTGCTGGCCGCCATCGCTCCCAGGACCGCGCGACGCGACCAGGCTTCATGCGGCATGACTTTCTCCCTGTTCGGTCATGGCGACCGCTTGTGCCCGCCGACGCTGTTCCACGACCCGAGCCAGCAATGCTGACAGGACCGCGCACAGAAGCGCGAAGAGCAGAAAGTGCACGGTGAATGGCTCACGACGCTGATACCGCTCCGGATCGACCTCCGCCGCCAATGCAATCAGCTCGGGACCCGGACGGACATCCGACTCCAGTGCCGACGTGTTGACCGCGACATGCGCGAGCGGTGGTGCCCCAGGAATCACCACTTGGTAGGCGCCAGCGGTCTCTGGCGTGAACGCGATCCCGGTGCCGGTAATGTTCGCGGCCACGGTGCCCGAAGGTCCGCGCACTTCGATCGGAGCCGTGGTGTCGAGGAGGTCGACCGTCAGTACCTGTCCCACCGACCCCGACACACGCACCCCGTCACCGCCCGTGGCACCGCCGAGGTAGGAGACAAGTCGCTGGACGAATGGCATAAAGGCCGACTGCAAGGGGAAATTGCCCCAGTCGAGGTCGATGGTTCCAGTAAAGAGCAGCACTCGACCACGACCCACGCGCCCTTCCACGAGCAACGGAATCCCCGACTCAGTGCTCAACAGTACCGAGCGCGTCTCCGAGGCCTCGAAGGGTTCCAGGGTGAACAGCTGGGTCCAGTCCACCCCCACGAACGCCGCCCGTCCGCCACGAGCAAAAGGCTCGAAGAGTGGGAGCTCGGTGTTGGGTAGCTCAGTGGGAATGCCGGTCTCGCCCACCGCTACGAGGCTCCGGGGCTTCCGAAGCGGGACCGGAAGCAAGCCGCCCAGCGAGGCATTGAACCGCTCGGCCGTGGCATTGTCGCCGAGCGTAATGACCACCCCGCCGCCCTGTCGCACAAATGCCAACAGGTCCGCGGCAAAAGGCGATGGGTCTGCCACATTGGCGAGGAACACAACCCGATGGGTGTCGGGGCTGAGATCGGGAAGGTGGCCCGCCGCAGTGACATCGGGCAACACACCACCACCCACACCGCCGCTTGCTCCCCACGGTGCCAGAGCGCGCTCCAGAAAGTACACTTCGCTTGCGGTCGGAGTGGGTCCAGGGTCCCCGTCGACCACCAAGACCCGACCGGCGCCCACGCGGGGCAAGTGAAAGGCAAACCGATTGTCGGCATCGAGCCATGGATCTTCAATCTCGACCACCGCGACGCCACCATCAGAGACCTCGGGCACCGTGACAGTCTCGACCGCACTATCGTTGGCCGGTACTTCCACGAATGCAGTGATCTCGGTGCCATCGGGCAGTCGAACGACCAGTGGCGCCTCGACCGCTCGAGGACCGACGTTCGCGACCTCGACACGAACCGTGCCCCCTTCCAGGCCATCGCCGTACACGGCAGAGGTGACATAGAGGTTGCCAACTTCGGCAGCGCGCACGGGATGTGGCTCCAGCGCTACATTCTGGTGTCCCAGAAGCCCCAGTTCGTCTCGAGCCGCAGGCACCGCCACCGAGCCGGCCTCGTCGGAAAACACCACCACACGACCGCCGTTGCCTTCCAGCATGCGGCGTGCGATACCGAGCGCTCCAGCCAGTTGTGTGTCGCCGTGCCCCTGCGGAAGCTCCAGGATCTCAGCAGCGACGAGCCCCCGATCCACGGTGAGCTCCGGTACCAGTGGACGAGCCGTTCCGCCCATCGCAACCGCACCCACCCGCACGCCATCGGGAAGCGCCCGGATGAACGACACGGCGTCTTCTCGCGCTGTGGTGAAGAGTGTGACCTCCGAGGACCCACCTGGACTCTGGACCAGATCCATCGAGAGGCTGTCGTCGATGACCACAACAACAGGGCCGGTCTCGGCTTCATCAGGGAGCGTGCCAGGGTAGTGCAGCTCGGGCCGCGTGACCGCCATTACGACCGCGAGAACCGCGAGAATCCGAAGCAGCATGACCAGCGGGTCGAAGAGTTGACGACGACGCCTCTGCACCTTGATCACACGCTTGAGCAACATCATCGCGCCGTAGGGAATGCGCTGGGTCGGCCGACGCCGAGTCAGGTGCGCGACGATGGGGCCGACCACCAAAACGGTGAGGAACAGAGCCAGTGGCGCGAGCAGGACTGGGGTCAAAGCTCAGACCCCCCGCAACAGCTGCGCGACCACGTCGGTGAGGTCGTCACTCGAAGGCGCCAGCACGTGTACGCTTCGACTGCGCGCCAACCACTGGCGGATCTCTTCGAGGTACTCCTCGACGACCGCTTCAATACTGGGCGCAATCTCGGCGGGATCAATGTCGATGGGCACGCCCCCTTCTGGCGAGTAGAACAGGCCGGCATCGAGTGGGACCGCGGCTCCAGCCAACCTGGGGCCTTCCCTGTCAGTGGCCGAGACCGCCGCGCGCAGACCCGCACTGAGCACACGGAGGGCGACCGCAGGTGATCCGCTGGACCGGGCCTCCCGTGAGGACTGGCGGACAGCCTCTTGCACACGTTCCCAGAGCCCTCGTCGAGCGGCATCCATCGACGGGCCTCCCTCGAAAGCCGCTGGAGCCCCTGTGAGATCGACGGGACGCAAGGTCCACTCCTGTCGGTCATAGATATGCATCAGCCGCACATCGCACCGGCGCTCTGCAAGCGCATCGAGCGCGGGCCCCCACGACTCGACGGGTTCCATCAAGTCGCTCAGAATGACCACCAGAGAGTTGCGGCGGACGCGCGGTCCAAGCGCCAGGAGGGCTTCCCCAAGATCCGCCCGACCGTCGGGTCGTGTCTCGGCCAACACCCGATGGATGCGACCAAGCTGCGCGCTGCCGCCACGCGGCGGCAACCAGTTCCACCGCACCTGATCGCCCGCGAGCACACTCAACCCCACGGGATCGCCCCGAAGGCTCACCCAGTGCGCAAGTGTGGCGGCAAGCACCGCGGCGGTGCTCCACTTGGTGCCATCCAGTCCAGCAAGGGGGTACCGACCCGAGGTACCGGTGCCCATGTCTGCGCTGGCGTCCACCACCATCGTGACCGCGAGCTCTTCTTCGGCATGGTGCCGTCGGACCACAAGCCGCTCGGATCGTGCAGCGATGCGCCAGTCCAGATCGCGAAGCGGGTCTCCGACCGTGTACGGCTTGTAGTCGGCAAACTCAATGTTGCTGTTGACCCGCCGACTGCGGTGTCCTCCCGAGCGAAAGCCCGTGACCAGCGTACGAGCCTGCAGCTCAAGCGCCGAGAGACGAGCAGCAACATTGGGATCCCAGATGGTCAACCCAGACCTCAGAGCGCAGCTTCGACGAGTTGACGGACAATTTCGGGCGCCCGTAGACCAGCCGCTTCGGCTTGGAAGTTCAGCACCACACGGTGGCCCAAGACCAAGGGCGCGACCGCTTTGAGGTCAGCCAAGTTTGGCACCTCACGGCCATACAGGGCGGCGCGGGCTTTGGTACCCAGTATAAGGTACTGGCTGGCGCGAGGTCCCGCCCCCCAGCGCAAGTACTGGGAGGCCACGGCCGGCGCATCCGGACCCGGCCGACTGGCACGCACCAAACGAACGGCCGCTCGGACCAAGTCGGGACTGGGAATGACCGCCCGCCGTACCATCGCTTGCATGGCCAGCAGTTGTGCACCATCCACTACCGCCCCCACATCAGTGGACGCTCCTGCAGTCGTGCGCTCAACGATCTCAATCTCTTCTGCTTCGCTCGGGTACCCCACGTCGATGGAGAACATAAAGCGGTCGAGCTGGGCCTCGGGAAGCGTGTAGGTGCCCTCCTGCTCGATGGGATTCTGCGTGGCGAAGACCTGGAACGGCTTCGGAAGGTCATAGACCTTCCCACCTGTGGTGACCCGGCCCTCCGCCATGGCTTCCAGCAGCGCCGCCTGGGTCTTCGGCGGCGTCCGGTTGATCTCGTCGGCCAGCAAGAGATTGGTGAACACGGGCCCCGGAATGAACCGTAGGCGACGCTCCCCGGTGGACCGATCCTCATCGAGGACGTCGGAGCCCGTGATGTCGGTCGGCATGAGGTCGGGTGTGAACTGGATTCGGCCGGCGTCGAGTCCCAGCGACTGTGCTGTGGTGTTCACAAGGAGGGTCTTGGCGAGCCCGGGCACGCCCACGAACAGGCAGTGTCCACCAGAGAACAAGGCGATCAACATCGCCTCGACAACCGCTTTCTGTCCAACGATTCGGGTGGCAATCGAGGCTTCGAGCCGGGTGCGTACACCTGGCAAGGCGTCGAAGAGGGCGGCATCATCCGAGCCCGCTGACACGCTGTCTTGTCCGTCCATCATCCACACTCCGCGGAGGCTACTGCTGCTGGAAGACCCGTCGGCTAACCCGGCTCGACCACCGACTCGCCGTCTTCCACCCCACCGGTCGCAAGAATCTGCCCGTATCGGCGATGGCGGCGTGCAGCAGGCTCATCTCCAACACTCGTGTACAGCTCGGTGAGGAGTCGCTGCACTTCGGGGTCATAGGGATTGAGATCGTGCGCGACCCGAAGCGAAGCCAAGGCCGCACGAACCTGGCCACGCTCCGCCAGGAGCCGGCCGAGGGACTTCTGGATGGGGGTGAACTCCGGATACAGCTCCACACCCAGCTTCAATAGTCTCAGCGCTTCTTCGGGCCGGTCCAACGCCTCGTGACACACCGCTCGTCGGGCAATCAGCAGTGGAGAGGGCGGCTGTTCCGGATCGGCAGCCTTGGCGTACTCGATCAGCGCCGCCTCGTGGTGCCCCCTCTGTCGGAGCAGGTCTCCCAGTCGGGCGAAGCGGGCCAGATCCGGACGCTCCGCCAGCAGCGGATCCCCCTCGTAGTCATCGCCCTCGCCGTCGAGCACCACGGGAAGCGATGCCAGCTGCTCCTGCACGAGTGGCAGTCCGCGCAGCCACGCCCGCCAGGCCATGCGAAAGGTCTCGAAGTCGTCGTATCCAGCGAGGTCGGCCACAGTTCCCTGGGCGTCTTCCCCATCCCCCACCCGAGTCATCAAAGTGGCGAGCCCAGTGGGCCCGGTGGTCTCCAGCATGAACTGGATCATTGTGGAGACCTGCGCAAATGCGAGAGCGGCTTCTTCTCCACTGTCGAGGTAGGCCATCGAACGCGCGAACTTCTTGAATGGCACAAACTTCCCGGTGCGCACCGCCTCGGCCAGAAGCCCCTGGGTATGCGCATCGAGGTGCCCGGATCGGTCTCCGCGCCACCAGGTCTCAAGGTGCTTCGCCAGGCCCTCTTGAAGCCAGACCGGCGCGCGATTCCGGGTGTTGTAGGCCACGACGAGGTGGATGTATTCGTGCGCCACCGTATCTTTCCAGCCATATCCACGGCCCAGCGCCCTCGGACTCGTGAGCAGCAGACGGGTCCACTTCGAGAGCGCAATCACCCCGGTCGTGCGCACCGACTCCGGTGGAATCCCGCTCGCGCCGATGAAGCGCGTTGCAGTGGGGAAGATGTCCAGCACGATCACCTGGGGGGGGCCAGCACCAAAGACGTCGTCGTAGACAGTTCGCGAGGCCTCCAGCACATCGAGCGCCTCGTCGACGAGGATGCGGTCGAGCCCAGGCGAGTACCGAACCGCGACCTCTCCACGTGTGACCTCCACCATTCCCCGAGCAGATTCCGCTGTGGGTCGGTAGGGCACCCCACGCTCCAGCTCCTCGACCCGCACACCGGCCTGTTCGAGTCGCTCAAGTGCCACAACCGCATCGGTGTACCGGCCCTCGTGGAAGGCCATCCAGAGCTCGGCGCGGTCGGCGGCGATGGTGTCCCAAGAGGGCACCCGGTCGCGTACCTGCCGCGCACACTCCAAGTCGAAGTGGTCGAGACAGACTTCCATTTCCAAGAGGGCGTCGGCCTGGGCCGGTCCACTGCACAGGAGTGCTGCACCCAGGGCAACCCACTGTAGACGGCGGAACGCTCGGCTCATTGGCGCACCAGCTCTTCGAAGTACTGCTGCTTCATGGCCCGATATTCCTCCGGAACATCGCCCGACATACCCTCCAGAAGCGCCCTTCGGTATTCCTCCGGTGTCTGGAAATCCTCGGGCGCAGGGATGTCGATGGAGCCTGGGTCTCGGTCGGCCTGTGCATCGCCGTCTTCGCCCTCGTTTCCATCACCTTGCTGTTCGCCCTGCATCTCCCCCCGCGCCTGCTGCATCTGCTGCATCTGTTGCATCTGCTGTTCGAGTCTCTGTCGTGCCTCTGAGATGCGCTCTGCAGCCTCGCGCTGGTGTCCTTCTCCCGCCATGGCTTCGCCGCCTTCCAAGGACCCGCCCGCCCGCTCCATGGCCTCGCCGGCCCGCTGCATCGCCTCTGTGGCCTGCCCATCACCGGTTGGCAGGGCGCGCTCCACGGACTGCACGTCTTTTTGCAGTTGCTGCTGGCGCTCTTGCAGCTCCTGCTGTTGCGCAGCCATGTCCTGAGCAGCCTGCTGCATCCGAGGATCATCACGCTGCTGCCGATCTTCAAGCTGGTCGAGCACAGCAAGCATCTCACCGAGTACCTCGCGTACACGGCCGGCGTGTCCTTCCGCCGCATCCAGCCCGTCTGGAAGCCGATCGTCCATGCGCGACCGGGTGCGTTCCATCAAAACGGTGCGCCGTGCACTCTCGGCCGGCCGGACCGCCTCGCGAACCCGCTCTCCAGTCCGGTCGAGATCCCGCGCGCGCACTGCATCCTCAATCCCGCCAGTGCGCTCGTTGAGGATCTCCAGTCTTCGAACGCTCTCCGCACGCCATCCCCGCCCGTCGCCCGTGGCTTCCACGGCCAGACGTCCGCGCTCTGCACCCTCCTTGGCCAGTGCGTCCAGTTGATTCCACAGCTCCAGCTGTTCACTGAACTCCTGCCCCATCTCCTGTCGCTTCTGCTCGAGCTCATCTGCAAGCGCACGCTGGTCTTGTTCCAGTTGCTTCAGCTCATCCATCGCCTGCTGTGCAGCCTCGCCCAGTTGATCTTCACCGGACTGTCCGGCAGCCATTCGGTCATTGATGCCTTCCGCCATCTGCTGGACCTGCTCGGCGAGCTGCGCCAGCATCTCTCGAGCATCATCCATTCGGCCTTCCGACACCGCCTTGCGGATCTGGTCCATGAGGTTTTTGGTGTCGTCGAGTCGACCGTTGAGGTACTCCTGCAGCGATCCATCGTTGAGCTTCGAGGTCTTTTGGGCAAGCTCCGCCATCGTGCGGGCCAGCTTGTCGAGACGAGCCAGCAGCTCCGCCGCTTCCATGTCTGGCGCGCGAGATGCGAGCTCCTGCGCCTCGGATGCGAGGCCTTCGGAGGCGCGTGCGATGTCCGCCATCACGGCCGAGACCATCAGGCTGTCAAAGATGTAGATGGCCTTCTCGAGCGAGACGATGGCCTCGCCGTGGAGATCGGCGAACCGCTGTAGGTCTCCCGCCGTGATGCGACGGGGCGCCGCGGGGTCCCAGGTGGTGATCGCGAAACGAATCAGCCGAGCACCAGACTCAAGAACATCCTTCAGCAGGTCGTCCTGAAGTGCCCCTTCCTGCAGACCGCCCCCCGCTTCCACGAGGTCTCGAACCGGCTCGTAGCGGAGCCGGGCCTCGCCCGCCCACGCACGCATTCGCGACACGGTCTCGGCCGGCGGGACCGCTTCTACCAGGTAGGCGGCGAGCACAGGGATCATGGCATCGCGAAGCGCTTCGGTCTGCTGGGCGAGTCGTCGACCACGCCCCCGCGGCCCAAGGGAGGTGATCTCCACTTCCGCGGACTCGCCTCGCTTGTTTCCACCCGCGAGATCGTTGTCGTACGCCACAACCTTGAGCTTTGCCGACTCTCCAGGCTGAAGCCCGAGCTCTCGGGGGGTGAGGCGCAAGGCCCCTCGCAGCTCACGGGGCGTGTTGGGCGGTGCGCGCAGCTCCACTTCGCGGGTCTGATCGCCCTGGGTGACTTCCACAACGACACGCTCGATGCCAAAGTCGTCTCGAACGTTCCACCCAAGCGGCACCGGGCGGTCATACGGCACCGCAGGCGAAGCGCCACTCTCCAAGGTCACGACCGGCGCACCATCTTCCTCGACCACAAGGTTGAAGTCCTTGCTGGGGATCCGCTCTTCGGACGCCATCAGCCAGAACCGCCACACTCCGGGCTCTCGAATCACCAGCTCGGCGTAGAGGTCGCGATCACTGAGCAAGTCAGCAGAGAGCAGGGTGCCGTCATTGACCTGTAAAGCGGCACTCTCAAACGGCGTTGCCGTGCGTGCACGGATCTGCACTGTGGTGCCCGCAGGCGCATGGATTGTGCCGTCCGAGTTGGGAATTTCGACCGGGTCAATCCCGGTGTAGGCCGGAAAGACGTACCGGAGCACAATGTCGCCCACAACAGCCCGCTCGGCCGCCTCCGTTGGCGGGGGAACGTCTCCTACGGTCTCTCCGGCCGGCTGCCCTCCCAGGACCGCTACAGCCTGAAGTGGCCCCTGTGGAAAGACTAGCTGTGCCAACCCAGTGATCAACAGCAGGGCGACCGCCATTGCCCACGCCCGAAGGCTCGTCGTTGATGGATGGATGTCGACAGCGGCGATTTCACCGAGCTTCGTCTGAACTCGCGCAGCCGCCCGCTCGAGCAGCACGGCGCGCCCCTCCACCGCCAGGAGGTCAGCCCGGCCGACGACCGTGACGAGCCGGTGCTCAAGCTCGGGCGCGTGGGCTTCTACCCGACGGGCCTGTTGCAGCGTCTGTCCGCTGGCTTGCCATCGCATCGCGAGGGGAAAGACGAGTGCCAAGACAGCCCCGCCCGCGCCAAGCCCACCAAGGATCCAGGCGGCTTCAGCCGGTCGCCACCCCATGGACAGCCACGCCGATGCCACGATCAGCGCGAGACATCCCGCACCCAATAGCTGCGCACCGGCCTGCGCGGCGAGCAGCGTGCGCTCCCGTCGGACGAGACCATCAAGGAATTCGCGAATGGTAGAGAGTGCCGGAGGCATCGTCCTCTTTCGGGCTGCTCGCCGGTGCGGGGGACGGAACCGATGTCGAATTCCCACCACGGACCGGACGACTCTGGGGCGCATCGGCCGAACAACATCGTCGACGCTCCAGCTCCATCACCAGACACGCATACCCCGACCCCGCTTCCTCCACCACGGCGACCGGTCGCATATCGAACAGTCGCACGGTTCGAAGCGCTCGGTCCCGCACACCACGGCTCGACCAACGCCAGTCCTGCACATCCACGCACCACCGAAGACACCCATCCGAGTGCCGCAGCGACTCGGCTTCTGTGGGATCGATCAAGTTGAAGTGCGACCTCTGCGGGTAGGGTGCCACTCGGGGGTCTTCCGCGATCCACCCACAGTCGCTTCGGGCCCGCTCGGGAGTCCAACGGGGCAGCTTCGACCACTCCGTGTCGGCGGTCAGTACCGAAGCAAAGCGCTCCTCAGGGCCATAGAACCGGTCGCGCATATCGAGCAGCCCCCTTCCAGAAAGAAGCACCAACAGGGCCACCCCACCCAGCGCCAGTCGACCGGTCAGAGACCGCTCTCCAGCAGCCACACCTGCGCACACCGCCATCAACAGCAACGCGCCCAAGGTGTGCCGGTCCCCAAAATCATCGAACGATGCGAGGACCAGGTGAGCGCCAAGCACCGATGCTCCGAAGAGCAGCCCCAGCAGGGGGGCTCGACGGACAGCGAGCATCCAGAGCGCACCAACGAGGCCCAGCCCGAGCAGGCCGTCGAACGGCGTGTAGGGGGCGAACCAGCCGCGGTTGATGCAGAACGACAGGGCACGCTCACCTGCACCCGGAACCTCTCCTGGGAACACCAGAGGAATAATCGCAGCCACCGCCACCAACACCGCGACCGCCACAGGAAGCAGCCACCTCCAGCGACGCCGCACAGTCTTCCAACGAGACACTCCCGGCACCACCGACAGGGCGGCCAGTCCCAGGCAGGGGAGTCCAATCCAGGCTGCCTCCATCCGCGTCACAGCCACCAGGGTCCACGACCATGACGCCAACCACACCACCGAAACCGCGGGACGGCGGGCGGATGCCAGGAGCGCGGCACACCAAAGCGTGACTGCCGAAAAGAACCATGGAACCATCACATTGTAGGCCGATGTGCTCCATGCCGCGTGCACAGGATGCAACACGAGCAGGAGCCCCACCACCAGTCCGGCGACGCGTCCCGCCAAGAGCCGACCGGCGTGCGCTGCCAGTGCCACGCCCGCGCCGGCGAGTGTGGCCATCGCGACCAAGGGCACCCACCGGTGGTGCGGCAACACCCGCCCGAGCGCCCACCAGAACCACTGCATCGACGGATACAGCACCGTTCCACCACGATTCACGGAGCGGACGCCGCGGAAGATGTCCCAATATTCTGCTTCGTGGCCGTCAAAATAGTGCACCGACCAAGCCGGCAGGACCACGAGACGCACCACCATCGCTGCAAGCGCAATCCCGGTCATCCAGAGGAGGTCTGTGCGTGGTGTCTGCACCTGACGACGGGCATACCAAGCCGCCACCAACCACCCCACCAAGGCCACACCGGCGGGCCAAGCGGTCTGCCAGGGCGCGAGCGGGGCCACCGGCTCAGCGATCGGCACTCGATTCTCCAGGAGGTGAGAGGCGCCACACGTGGTCGTCTCCCAGGCCTTGGTCTCGTGCAATCACGCTTTGCTCCGGCGTGTAGATCCGCACGGTTCGCTTGACCCGCTC